>CALCMV010000202.1 GCA_937967535.1 uncultured Saprospiraceae bacterium | reverse complement strand
CCAGCCCCCTCCAAAGGGGGAGATAAAACTTTGAAAATCAACCGACTCTCCCCCTTTGGAGGGGGCTGGGGGTGGAAAAGCACGAAAGCTAACATTCCGTTATTTTCTTTTTTTGCAAAAATTGTCAAAGAACCACTATTCTTTTCTCATCTATTCAGATGCTAAAATACTTGCTTTTGACGTATGAAGCTATAATTTACGATTTTTATTTGATATTTGGTTGGGGAGCGCGAAAAAAATTTGGGCAGAAGAAATTGGGGAATTTGAAAATTCTATAAAATCTTCTTTTTTAAATTTTTATAAAACAATAAATTATATATTTTATTTTAATGGTAAATCAAAGCAAACGAAAAGAGGTTTTTGTAATGTGAATTTAAATTGAAGGATAAACGTGAGTCGTCGGATATTTTTGAAATGTCCGACGACAACATTTTTGTATTATTCATTCAAAATCAAATTATTATACAATTTAAATATAATAATTTATAAAAAATAGTTCAAATTAAAACAGAAATATATCTCGTCTGACATTTCAAAAATGTCCGACGAGTTAGCTGGCTATCCATTTAACTTTGCCTAAAGCGAATACTCGTCAGACGAATCCCTTTATTCAATGCGAATATTTTATGAGATAAATCACTACATTTCACAAAAACCTTCGTCAGACGAGTACTATCCCGCAAGCAAACTTAAACGGATAGCCAATTAAACCTAATTTCCAAATTACCTCATGCCCAAAGTCCGGCTAAAAAGAAAGTCCTCTCACAAATTCAAAGGGATTGAGCGCATTCAAATTTAGGGTAAAGCCAATTTGGTTTAGATAGCTGCCACCGCGCGACCTTAGCGCATTACTCAGGCGTTCATTGCTGACGAGTGGGAGATAAATTCCCGCTACACCATCGCCAAACTCTATTGCTACACCGCCGCTATACATAAATTCGTAGTTGAAATCTGCCGTTACCGAAGGGGCGGTATTTTTGAAATAACCGACATCAAAATAGGGTTTTAGCGGTAGATTTAAAGGCAAATTAATGGGCAAATCTGTCTTAAAATTCAGTGCGATAAGGAAGGCATTGCTCGTACCATAAACGGAGTTGAGTAGCGGTGTTTTGAATGCGCCGTCAACTTGTTGAATTTGTTGTGACCAAATCCCTTCTGTCTCAAATCTGCCGAAATAGTAATCGTCATAATTATTATCCTGAAAACCTTGCGTGGTCATATTGAAGGTGAATCCTCCGAAATCGCGATTGGCATTGACTAGAAAAGTACCTGCAAACAGGCGAAAATCAATCCCTTTACCTGCCTGATACACGTAGCGGTAGTTGCCTTCAAGGGTGAGTTTGGCGTAGGTATTGTCGCGGTCAAATGGGTCGTCGGGGTCAATGCCATCGGGTAAAAATTCCATGCTTGCCGTCAATCCGAATGGATTAATCGCATTGTCGTTGGTGTAGCTATACGATGCCTGTATCAAGCCCCAATTGCTGAGTTCATTGCCTGTATATTGTAAGATTGATTCGGGGAGTGTATCGCGGAAAAAAGTGGCGTTTTCTTGTAAAATATGTATGTATTTGATGCCGATATTTTGCGAAACGGGGCTACGCGGGGTCTTTTTCCGAAATTCAAAATTTATGCTCGGTGTGAGGCGTGTGTAGCGTTCGAGGTAGTCAATAGTCGGCACATCGCCGCGATATGTATTGTAGTGAAAACTCCGCGCCCCCAAGCCTGCACGTATGCTTTGAAACGCGCCTTTTTTCGGATAAATAAAATAATTTGCCCCTGCAACGCCGACCAATTCGCCCGAGCCCGTACCAAAGCCGGGCGCAAGCGTCAGTTCAAAATTTTTCGCCGGAATCACCACATTATACATCCCCAGACCGATTGTAAATTTATCGTAAGCATTGCCACCGATAAAGGGTGCGTAGTAGAGTGTGCGTTTGTTTTCATTTTCGATACCGCCCAGAAATTTGGCTTGTGGTTTTCGTTTTTGACCATTATTTCTGCGATTGGCATCGGGAATTACTTTGATGGCATCTATGACTGCGGCATCGTAGTCCTCTGCGGTGAGGCTTACGTCTTTTTTGCCCTCAAATCCTTTGTACCACATCGTTTTCACGATTTCGCCGTCTTTGATGAGTGAGATGGAATAAGGGGCGGCGATTTCGCCTTTATTTTCGATGGAGGCTACCTTTCCGTTTGTGCGGGTAAGGGCGTAGTCAATTTGCTTGGTCGTCATCAAAACATCATCAAAAAACCAAGACAAATCTTTATTTACCGCATCTTCAAATACCTTTCTGAAATCATGGGGTTGTGGGTGTTTGAAACGCCATTTGCGGTAGTAATTTTGCATAATTTTATCAAAATTATCTTCACCCAGATAATTCGCCAAATACCACAAGACCTCCGCCGGACGGGTGTAGCCACTCAAGCCATAATTGACCCTCACCAACTCTGCCGAATGGCAATGAATGGCTTGCTCTTCGTGTCGTCGGGCTTGAAAAAGATAGCCGGTATAGCCGAGTTCGGCATCGTCGGCATCTAACAAATTGGAAAGAGCAGGCGGCAAATAATCGCCCAATTTATCTTGTCCGGGATAATATTTGGCGGTGTATCTTTGCTCATAGTAGGAGTTCATGCCCTCATCCATCCAAGGATAATCGCGCTCATTGGTCGCAAGGATGCCATAAAACCAATTATGCCCGACCTCATGCGTAATCACAATATCAAGCGCACGCGCCGTACCCGATTCGCCTATCACCGTAATCATCGGATATTCCATGCCCGCCCCTGCACTCAATGCACTCTGTACTGCCGTAGCATGCGACCAGGGGTATTCGCCGACTTTTTGGGAGTAGAACTCCACAGAACGGTCGAGGTAAGTGGTGGCATCTTTCCAAAGATTGGCTTCGAGGTCGGTAAACATCGCCCAAGTATCCACTTTTTTGCCCGATGCGAGTGTCACACCGCTTTTCAAAACATGAAAGCGTTTGTCGGCAAACCAAGCAAAATCATGGACGTTTTTTGCGGTATAATTAATCGTTTTTGTACTTGCATCGGAAGTGGGGAAAGCTGCCGCTTGGTTCATTTCCTCAAAATTCATACTCGCGCCTTGCTTTGCTTTTTGGTTCAAAAACGCCACTTCACTTTCAGTTTGTAGTTCGCCCGTAGCACCTACTACGTAGTTGGAAGGTAGCGTAATTGTGACATCGAAATCGCCAAATTCTGAATAAAACTCTCCTTGGTCAAGGTAGGGCATCGGATGCCAACCTTCGGCATCATAAACCGCCGGTTTGGGATACCATTGTGTGAGTTGATAGGACTGCCCGACGTGTCCGAGTCGGGAAAATGACTTAGGAATTTGAATGGTGAAGGGGGTTTCGATGAGAATGGTTTCGCCTGTTTTTATGGGTTTTGGCAAACGAACAATGGCAATATCAATATTTTGTTGGTCATATTCCCAAGTGGTCGTTTTGCCATCTATGCTAAAATCGAGGTCACGAATTTCCCCCCTGTCTTTTTCTTTGGAAAAATAGAACCGTGTATTGCCGTCTTCGAGCTTCTGATGGGCAAAAGCCGTTTCGGTATTTTTGTAGGCATTGGGCCAGAGATGGAAGTAAATAAAGTCCAATTCGTCGGGCGAATTGTTGGTATACTCAATATTTATGGTACCGGAGAGGCTATGTTCGACATCATTTAGTGTCACATTTATCGTATAATTAGCAGTTTGCTGAAAATAGTTTTTTTGCTGTGCAATTAAGAAAAAATTAAATATGGTAAGCAGTGGGAATAACGAAATAATAGTTTTCATTAGCTGTTTATTGTTGATTTAACATGTAAATATTAAACAATGTAAATGTGGATAAATAGATTGAACCCAAAAGTTTGTTAACAAATTTGAGGAAAGATGGAATATATCAGGTGAAAGGTGTTTTGTCAAAGTGCAAAGCTATAACGTTTTCCTGCTAAAAAAAAATGTATTTTTGTATCTCTTTTTTCATATAAACATTAAAAAAAATGATGTCACAAAATGGCTGTCACTGAAAAAAATGAGATTTGTCACATCTTGTGAAAAATCTTTTTATTTTTATACCAGATACAAGCACTCACACCGAACTATGATGTTCGTTGTTCTTCTTAATTGATTCTATGTTGTATGGTTTTCACATATCAATATAGAAACAAAATAGAAAAACAAAGAACTTAAACGACTATAACTCACATGACAAATCGTTGTTTGTAAGGCTTACTCATATCTCTGATACTCTACAAGCAAAAAGCCTTTCAGACATTACTGTACTCTTTATAAGGGTAAGAAAAGATTAAACGATTGTAAATATTTCATCATTGTTTTTTATGAAACATGAAAGACCTTGATGTGATGAATGTTTGCAGAGTATAAAGGAAAAGAACAAACCAAGAAAGTACATTTGTTTTGCTCCTAGTACTCAATTAGTGATTGTTGGTTCAATTCGTTGAATCAAGCAGAGTGATGGAATTTTCACTTTTATCATTTAGACGCACTAAAGAATCGTAACTCACGAACTTATATACGAGTAAGTGTGAGTAAAGTTTCTGTTTTTCACAAGAACCAAAGGTTAAGATTATGTCCCAGTACACTCATGAAGAATGTGATCCTATCCGCCGTTTGATAGATGATTACGAAAAAATGGTACATTCCGGTCAGGTCCGTTTTTTGGACGCGGAAGATTTCGATGCTATCATCGAATATTACCAACAGCAAGATTTGGCAAAAGACGCGCTCAATGCCGTCGAATATGCCCTTGCTCAATACGGCTATGCCGCTGAATTTCACATCAGGAAGGCTGAATTGCTCAATCTGCTTGGTATGGAAGAGCAGGCAATTGATATACTCCAAACTGCCGAATACCTTGATGCCTCCAACGCACAAATTTTCATTCTCAAGGCTGAAATACTCGCTATGCTCGGACAAGAGGGCGAGGCACTTGCAGCACTAGAACGCGCTCAATTTGTAGCAATGGATGAACAGTATGCCGACATTTATGTGGCACAAGCTGCTGTTTATGAGGCTTCTTACAGCTTTGAACGGGCTTTTCAGTCATTGAAAAAAGCACTCTTGGAGCAGCCCGACCACGAGGAGGCACTCTCTCGCATTTGGGTAATCGCCGAACTGACCGAAAACTTTCAGGAAAGCGCCGATTTGCACCTGAAATTGATTGATGAAGCACCTTACGCATCTTTTGCATGGTTCAATCTCGGTCATGCACTCTCAAATCTGGGTGATTACGAAAAAGCTGCCGACAGCTTTGAGTATGCCTACGTGGTAGATGAAAAATTCAGAGAAGCCTACTACGAAAGAGCAGGTGCTTTGATGGAATTGGAACTTTATGAAAAAGCCATCGAATGTCTGGAAGAAGCCTGCAAATATGCCGAACCGGACGCACACCTGTACACTCGTATGGGCTGCTGCTTTGAGCGATTGGAAAATTTTGCAGATGCGGAGTCCTATTATTCTGATGCAATTCGGATTGCACCGGATTTTGACGAAGGCTATTATCGTGTAGGCGAATGTTTGTTTAAACGACAAAACTGGACCAGTGCCAAAACCGCCTACGAAGCCGCTTTCCGCCTTGATAGCAAAAATGCACACTATCTGATTGCATTGGCAGAAACGCACTATCAAATCGAAAATTACGACACCGCTTACTTATTTTTCCAAGATGCCTGCGATATGGCACCCGATGAGTATCAGCATTGGATTCGTCTAGCGACCTTTCACATGTCTATGAAAGACTACGAATCGGCTATTGCAGCACTCGACGAGGCAGAAATGTACAACGAATGTCCCGTTATCTTGCGCTATTGCAAAGTAGCTTGTCTCTATCAGGCAGGTGATAGCCAAACTGCGCTTGTGCTTCTTCAGGAAACACTCCTCGAAGATGAAGCCTGTCATTATAAAGCACTTTTCGATTTTGCTCCCGAACTGCTTCGCGTAAACGCGGTCTTGGATACGATTAATCGGATGGGATAGTTGACGAATTGACGAGTTGATGAGTTGACGAGTTGTTGAGTTGACGAATTGTTGGGTTGATTATCGCTGAATTTAAGGTGATAGAACTTGTCATTCGTTGGGAAAGTGTATTATTTTTTAATTAAAATACGAAATAAATTACTTGTATTTTGTATTAAAATTTAAATAATTATAAAATTTATTTTAAATAAATTAAAATATTCTATAAAATAGAATCTTGCTACAAAGACACGAAGAAAATTAAAAATTCTTTGTGTCTTTGTGCTTTTATAGCGAAAATAAAAATTGTATTGTAGTTTACAATTTGCATAGTGTCAAAATTTCTATATAATAATCTGCATAATCCGTGTTTGTCTCGGTGAATGACGAGGTTTTATTTCGTTTTGCAAAAATTACCAAAAAACTATATTTGTCATTCTTC
Source organism: uncultured Saprospiraceae bacterium (assembly GCA_937967535.1). Classification (GTDB taxonomy): domain Bacteria; phylum Bacteroidota; class Bacteroidia; order Chitinophagales; family Saprospiraceae; genus JAHDEO01. Next base: position 8,253 of record CALCMV010000202.1, on the reverse strand, counting down.
CATAATTCGTAGAACCCGCAACTCGTCACCTACAAGTTGCAACTCGTATCGCTCTCCGCTTTCTTCACAAATTGCTTTATTATTTTCATCGAAATGCAAACGACAAGCCTGTGCGCTCATCCAACCGATTTGATGTGCCGGATTGCCAACCAATAAAGCATATGCCGGAACATCTTTTGTGACGACTGCTCCTGCACCGATAAAGGCATATTCACCGATATTATTGCCACAAACAATGGTGGCATTGGCACCAATGGTCGCGCCCTTGCCTACATGTGTAGTGCGATATTCGGATTTGCGATTGATGGTACTGCGCGGATTCATTACATTGGTAAAGACCATTGAGGGACCTAAAAAAACATCGTCCTCACAAATCACGCCTGTGTAGATGGAGACGTTGTTTTGCACCTTTACATTATTGCCCAATTTCACATCATTGGCAATAAATACATTTTGTCCGATATTGCAATTTTCGCCCAAGACACAGCGCGGCATCAAGTGGCTAAAATGCCAGACTTTTGTGCCTTTTCCAATGATTGCCCCTTTATCTATTACTGCGGTTTTGTGTATCATATGCAATGCTTGAATGATGAAATGCTACAATGATGAAATGCTACAATGCTACAATGATGCAATGCTACAATGATGAAATGATATTCGCTCATTCATTCATTCACTCATTTCATTGTAGCATTTAAGCATTTTATCATTTAAGCATTGCCTTTAAAGTACGCTTGAATGGTTTCTGTGATATATTCGAGTTGGTCATTGGTCATTTCGGTGTGTATGGGGAGGGAAAGTACTGAGGCGCAAAGCGATTTGGTAACGGGCAGGTCGCCGACTTTTCTGCCGCGTCCTTTGAAGGCTTCCTGTTCGTTGAGGGGGATTGGGTAATAAATCATGGAGGGAATACCGCGCTCATAGAGAAAAGTTTTGAGGGCATCGCGGTGTCCTTCTTTGACGATGAGGGTATATTGGTGAAAGACGTGGCTTGACTGGGGCAGTCGCTCCGGTGTTTGTAGTAGTTCTATATCGGCAAATGCCTTGTCGTAATAGTCGGCTATGCTTTGTCGGACTGCTATGTACTCGTCGAGATATTTGAGTTTGACATCAAGAATGGCAGCTTGAATGGCATCCAGACGGGAATTGAGTCCGATGTATTTGTGATGATATTTTTTGCTTTGTCCGTGATTGGCAATGCGGCGGAGCTTGTCGGCGAGTTCGTCATTTTGGGTGCTTATTGCGCCTGCATCGCCATAGGCGCCTAAGTTTTTGGAGGGGTAGAATGAGAGGCAGCCAATTTTGCCGATGTTGCCGGTTTTCTTTTTTGTGCCGTCTGAAAAAGTGTATTCGGTACCGATAGATTGGGCATTGTCTTCGATGACCTGAAGGTTGTATTTTTCGGCAATTTTCATCAGGGGTTCCATGTCGGTGCTTTGCCCGAATAGGTGTACGGGTACGATGGCGCGTGTATGTGCGGTGAGGGCTTGTTCGGCAATTTCGGCAGTGAGGTTGAAGGTGTTTTTATCAACATCTACCATGACAGGGTTTAAGCCCAAAAGCGCAACCACCTCTACCGTAGCTACATAGGTAAATGCCGGAACAATCACCTCATCGCCGGGTTTCAAACCCAAGCCCATCATCGCAATTTGCAAGGCATCCGTACCATTGCCACAAGGAATGATATGTCCGGCATCCAAATAATTTGCAAGGTTTGCTTCAAATTCTTTGACTTTAGGACCGTTAATAAATGCGGCTGATTTGAGTACATCTTTGATGGAACGGTCTACTTCCTTTTGTATTTTGCGGTATTGCCCCTGCAAATCCACCATCTGTATCTTAGGCATAGTTTGTTGTGATTTGTTAATGTCTTGTATCTATTCAGATGTCATCATTCAATCAGAAAAGATTTTTGCACAAATTTTTTGACTTCTGACCATAAAATGGTCTGACATCTCAAAGTCTTAATGTAGAACTAATTAAGTTGGACTTTGGACAAAATGGGAATTAGTATCGGCTGAGCCAAGAGGGAAATTAGGTTTAAAATTGTAACTCATTGATAATCAATTGAATATTTTTTATTATTAAAATAAAATAGTTTATTAATTCTTTTATGTAAAATTCTAAAAAAGTCCCGATAGTTATCGGGATTACCGAATTTCCAAATTACCCAATTTCCTCTGTCCAAAGCCTAAAATTAAGGAAAAATTTAAACATGCTCCAAAACAAAAACGACCTCTCGCATCGGGTTGAAGCAAGAGGTCGCAAGAAAGATGAAATTTTTAGTCCCTGGGTGTGGCATGCGCCACTGACTATTTACTTAATTTTTGGAGAACTTCTTCCAATTCAAACTCGTCACCTTCTACATATCCATCGTGACGATAAACGATATTGCCATCGGTATCAATGACCATTGTATAAGGTACGGCTTGGAAATTGAGGGCGCGTTTGAGGTCGCCGTTTTTGTCGGAGAGTATTTCGTATTCCCAACCTTTGCTATCTACAACTGTTTTTATTTTAGTAATAGAACGTGCATTGTCTACCGAAATTGCCACCAATTCCATATTATAATCTTCTTGCCATTCTTCGTAATATTCTGCAATATTGTCCAATTCTTTTTTGCAAGGCACGCACCAAGTAGCCCAAAAACTCAATACCGTCACTTTACCATTGTCGGCATAATCCTGAATGTTGACTTTTTTTCCACTCAATTCCTGAATATTCACATCAGGAAGTGATTTTTGGGCAAATACTGTACTTGCAATACTTACAAGAAATAACAATGTAATAAGTTTGGGAAAATTCATAATTGTATATTTTAATAAAGAGAAGAAATATGAGGTCTGTTTCAAAATTAAAGGCGAATTTGATGCCAAATTTTAAATTCCTAACTACTCACCTTCTTTGTTCGTCGTACTTCGTTCTATGTTGATTTAGAAATGTTCACAACTTTGAAAGGTAGTCCTTTAGATGTAATGCTAATTCATGGTGACTTCCCTTGTATTTTCAAAATGCAAGGGAAGTTTGAGCATTACATTTATAGCACTACTTAAACTTGAACTTAAACTTAAACTTAAACTTAAACTTGAACTTGAACTTAAACTTAAACAGTCCGCAGTCCAACGTGAAACAAACTCACGTTCAACTGCGGACTGAAAGACTGCGGACATCTTATGCCTAATATCAGTTACTAAAAATGAAATCTTGAAATTTCTTCATTATTGCGATGTATACTCAAACCACTTATCCATATTTGGGCATTGGCGATAATCGTCATTGATAATCATGTAGGTTTTGGCGGCAGTTTTATCAATCCAATCGCTCATGTACACCGATTTTTTTTGTTCGATGGCTGCCTTTTGGATTTTGGCATAGTCATCATCAAGATTGGCTTTGTGTGGTTCGGTATAGGACCGCAGATATATGATTCGGTAATGCGCTTCGCCGCGTGCGTCGTAGTATTCGAGTGGTTCGGAAATGTCGCCGATTTCCATTTCATCTACGGCAAAATAGATTTCCGTTGGCAAATCGCCCACTGTGTAAAGCGTTGTTCCGGTTTGCGGGTTGATGAGCATACCTGCGTTATTTTTGCTTTCTTCATTTTCGGAAAATCGCTTCACTGCCAGTGTAAAGGACATCGAATCATTGATAATCAATGAGCGAATCGAGTCCAGTTTTTCCTTTGCTTTTTGTGTATCCTCGAATGTAATATCAGGTTTGGCGAGGATGTGGCGGGCAAAAATTGTATTTCCGCGTCGCTCCACTGCCTGAATGATGTGATAGCCAAATTCGGTCTTCACAACAGGCGAAATTTCTTTGTTTTTTAATCTAAATAATGCCGCTTCAAACTCCGGCACCATTTGTCCGCGCTTTACCCAACCGAGCGAACCGCCTTGTTTGGCAGAACCCGGGTCGTCCGATTTTTCGGCAAGTTTGCTAAAACTTTCGCCATCTTCTACCACGCGGCGGCGTAGTTCGGTAATTTCTTTTAATGCTCTTGCCTGTTCTTGGTCATTGACGGAAGGCGTGACGACCAATTCTGAAAGTTCGACCTCTGCACTAAAATACGGCAAACTATCGGCAGGTACATTATGGAAAAAATCACGGACTTCGGAAGGGGTGATGCTCACACTTTCTACAACCAAGGCTTGCATGCGGTCAGAAAGCAATTGGTCTTCCATATCCCGACGAAACTTTTGCTTCATTTCGAGAATACTCATCCCATAATAGTCCTCAAATCGTTCTGTATCGCCTTCCATCAGCGTCAGGATGTAATCTACCCGCGAGTCAATCTGTTGGTCTACTTCTTCCTCACCTACGACTACACTATCTTTTTCGGCTTGCGCCAATAAGAGCGATTTTACGAGCAATTGATCGGTAATCAAGCAACGGGCTTCGGGCGGTACACTTCCCTGCTGTGCTTCCAATAATCGAAATTGCTCCTCCACATCCGATTGAAGGATGATTTCTCTATCAACTACCGCAATGATTTTATCAAGGATTTCGCCTTGTGCTGCGAGGTTGCTGAGTTGCAATGCGGCAATGAGTATAATTATTATTTTTTTCATGGAAATGAGTAACGAGTGCCGAGTAACGAGTAGCGGGTAACGAGTGCCGAGCTTTTTATACTCGCTACTCGTTACTCGGCACTCGTTACTCAATACTCTTAATAAACTTCAATATTCTTATTGTCTAATTCTTCTTGATACAATTCTTCTTGTTTTTTGGAAATGAGGTCGCTTTTTTTATTTTTCAGGATAATTTTTGAAATATCGTCTTGTACAAATTCCATTGGGGCGATTTTTCCTCTTCTAATGACTTTATTAATTTTGAGGAAATAGCGATGCGTTCTGTTTTTCACATAAATATTGCGGTCGCCATTGTCATAATACTTTTCTTTAAACGAACCTTCGGGCAATTTCGCTTCCCAATCATCAAAACTTATCCATTTCACACTGTCCAACATATAATCGTCCGCTTCTTTTTGAGCCAAGTCAATTAACTTTTCGTAGTGGTCGTCTTTGCTCAATTTCCACCAACGTTTGATGTTGCCGTAGGGCTTTGTGCGGTCTATTTTAATGTACATGCCCTGCGCGATATTGTTCTGCAACTCATATTTTTGCTTATTATCTTCATAATATGTCGTCAATTCCTCTAAGGTCACTGTGGTGTCCAATTCAGTATCGAGTAGTTGCTGTTTATATTCTGTCAATAATAAGGAAGAACGATAATCGCTGACGAGTCGCTCAATTTTTTCATTTGCAGGCATATCCCCTGCGGCAGTGTGCGCCAATACGCGATTTCTTAGCCAAGTCTGAACGTGGTCATTCACAATCAAAGCACTGTCGGCAGGACTCATATCAGCTTTTATCAGTCCTTTCAAATCCGACATATACAGGCTTTCGCCATAAGCACGGGCAAGTACTTGTTGGCTGCTACTCGTTGCCTGTGGTTGCTGACAAGCGTACAGACACAGTAATGCAGTGATGATAATTAGTGTGTGTTTCATGTGTGTTTATTTAGTTCATAGTTTTTAGTTCATAGTTAATAGTTTTTAATTCGCAGCAATAAAACTATGAACCATGAACTAAAAACTATTTAACTAACTTCCTAAATACTTCCTGATTTACTTTTATGGGAAATTGCTGCGCCAAATCTGCGACCCAGCGTTTTTCGAGTTCTTCTTGGTAATCAGCTACAACATAACCTCTTGCTTTGTCGAAAGGTTTTTGTTCGGGCGGGAGGACTTCCTCCACTTTGATGAGCATCGCTTTGTTATTTTCGACAATTGGGCTTGCCAGACTGCCTTTTTGCCAAGCCAGATTTTTGAGTACCGGATTGCTACCACGCTCAACGGTGCTTTCTTCGGTGGTGACAAGTTCGGCTTTTTTATTGATTTTGGCAGCAACGGCTGCGGCAGATTTTTTGCGGGCGAGTCTGTTGACTTTTGCCAATACTTTCGGGTCGGTGGTATTGATGGTGTAGGTCGTGATTTTTGCGCGGTCTTCCCACACGTAGTTTGTTTTATTTTTTTCGTAAAATGCCTTCAAACCCTCTTCATCTTTAGAGGCTTTGTCCCACACTTCCTGCTTGGTGGCTTCAAAGAGCAAGATGCCTTCTTCGTACTCGCGCATGAGGGCTTTGAACTCGGGATATTTATCTTCGAGTTTTGTTTTTTCATATTCAAGTGCTTGCTCGGCGATGAATTGGTCCAGCATAATTTCGGCAACTTTTTTGGCACCGCTTCTTTTCATCTGAAGGCGTGCATTGCGCTCGCGTATCATAAACAGGTGGAAATCATTGACCGTAGCCGTTTCCTCGCCCATCATAAAAAGCGGGCGTTTGTCGGCAGTTTTTGGTACTTTCCAATTGTGTTTGAGCAAATTCGGGTCATTGCCAAGCGTATTGATGGCATCGCTTTTATTTGCCTCATCAAATTTGAATCCTGCTTCGCTTTTGATGCGTTCTGTTACTGCATTTTCGGCGGCTTTGAATCGCGTATCTTTTTTCACTTTGCTTAGTAATACAGGTTTTGCTGCATCAAGGCTGCTCATATCCGGCTTGCCGATACGTTTGATAATATGCCAGCCCAATGAACTTTTGAACGGCTCGGTCATATCGCCATCATTTTTGATACCAAATGCGGCATCTTCAAATATTGGTTCGTAAGTGTTGATACCAAAACGGGGAATAGTACCGCCATTATTTGAGGTGATTTTATCATCCGAATTGGCACGGGCGAGCGTGGCAAAATCTGCTCCGGCTTTAAGTTGTTTGTATAGTTCGCGGATTTTGGCTTCGGCAGCCGTTTTTTCTTCATCCTTCATTTTATCCGTCATACGAATCAGGATGTGTGCCGCATCTATTTCGCCTCTTGCCGGACGGCGACTTATTGGATTTATCAAATGATAGCCTGTTGCTGTAAGCACAGGTTCGGATATTTGACCGACAGGTGTATTGTAAGCTGCACTTTCAATATCATAAAAATCAGGCAATTGGAGTACGGTGATATAACCAAGTTTGCCACCGGATTTGCGCGAAGCGTGCTGCGATTTTTTACGCGCTATGGTCTCAAAATCTGCACCGCCCTCCAATTCGCGCTTGATGTCCATGATTTTTTCGTAGGCTTTCTCTGCATCATTATCAATAGTTTTAATCATAATGTGCTGAATCTCCACATCCTCTTTTGAACGCTCGTATGCCTCGCGTACAAGTTTTTCGCTGACCTCTTTATCTGTCAAATAAGTAGCAGACAATTGAAGGCGATACGTGTTTAACTCTTTTGCAAAGGCAGGCTTATCTGCCAAGCCCATTTCGCGGGCTTTTCTGACTTTGAGTTTGAATTTTTTGTACAAATCCAAATATTCGTCGAGCGATTCTTTGCTAAAGTCCGCTTCATCTGCATTTGTTTTTGCATAAATGTATTTAAATTCGGACACCGGTACTTCCATGTCATCACCTACCGTAAACAGGATATCGTCATTTGGCTGTGCGTAGGTCGTCGTACTGCACATTAGCAAAGCAAGTAGTAATATAAAGCTTTGTTTGGTCATCTTTTTCTAATTAATTTTGAATAAATGAATATTAATGCTGAAATGCGATAATGAGGTAAATATTGTAGCATTATCACATTGTAGCATTTCAGCATTAATACTCACTCATTAGTTTAATAATTGGCAAAAATAAAGATTTTATTACGCAAACTGTAATCGAACAAAATCTTTGCCGTATTTATCATGTTTAAATTTTCGTTAAAATGAGATTTTATTGCTTTATTGTTGAATAGTCCGTTTGTTTGAACGATTTGGGGGCATCTTAAATTGTCGCATATATACTGTAGACGGGGTAAATTTCGGAAAATATCCGTTTTCCGAATGAACCCGTAATGACTGCTTTACAGGGTGGACGGGAACTCGTACAGACGACTTTAGCCGTCTCGAAATAATATGTAATTTACTGTTTTTTAGTTTTTTATAAATAAAAAATAAAAAACAGCGACGGCTAAAGTCGTCGGTACAGGCATTCGCGGTCACCCTATTTAGCTGTCAAGTATATTATTATTTTAATTTGCAATATGCTTAAAAACAATAAATTACAAATAAGTTTTTATTTTACTTGACAGCTAAACAGGCTGACCGGAAACACTGTACTGACGACTTTAGCCGTCAGATAAATTTTAAGTCAATTTTTAAATCATTAAAATTAAATTACTTATAAATATATTTTTATTTCACGCGACGGCTAAAGTCGTCG
>CALCMV010000201.1 GCA_937967535.1 uncultured Saprospiraceae bacterium | reverse complement strand
GTCCATGTTTCGAGGTCGAGATTGGGTAGTGTATTCTGAGCATAAGTATAGCAAAAGGCACAAAGCAACAAGCCCGCTAAAAGCAATTTATTCTTTAAGTTCATAATTGATAATTGGTCGTTTGTAGTTCCTAAAAGCATGTTTGGAGGATAAGCCTCCAAGTAAGAAATTAAAATTGGCTATCAGTTCATAGTTCTTAGGCACTTAGTAATTTTTTGAAACCAACATGTTGTCGATAAATTTGCGATATTGGTTTATCCCTCCGAAGGAGGCTTAAATTTGTCCCGTATAGCTATCGGGAGAACTTGTTCTTTCCCGACAACTGTACGGGATAAACTTTATTTAGTTCATAGTTCATTACAATTCATTGAATGACATCCCGATAGCTCTTACAAACTTTAAAACATAATCAAATGTACAATGTTTGTTATAGAAATTTCTAAAGCTATAATTATTTTTTTTAAAAAATAACTAACTTTAATGCACTTTAGAATAATTCACCTACTCATTAAAATTTACCCATTCAAATCAATGTGTTTGCCAATATTAAATGTTGAGCGTTTTTAATTAAAATTATTTAAAATTATAATATTTATTAATTTAATATTTGTAGAGAAAAATAAATTATTTGTATTCGTAATATCTTTGCTAAATTTTGAATGACAAATTAATTTAAATTTCACTTTGTTTTTTTACTGATAATTAATAAATTAAATATTTTTATTGTTCATCCCGATAATTATCGGGACAAAATTGGCAAACACATTATCAAATTTATTTATGAACACTTCGGCTATCAAATTACTGATTATCAGGATTGAGCAAACTTAAACAGATAGCCAATATTTCTATTATTTCAAACAATAAACACTATGAGATTAAAAATTATCTACTCTATTTTTCTTTCTTTATTGGTATTTACGCTAAATGGATTGTTTTCCGCTTTTTCATTTGGTCCTGCGGCTACCATCGGAATGGGCTACACAGGTGCGCCGGGAGATGTACCGGATATGACCTGCGCTGCATGTCATGGTGACAGTGCTTTTGGTTTTGTAAACATTGATTTGGTATCCAATATTGGTACATTGCCCTTTGAATTTCTCCCGGACAATGATGTTCGGATGGATATTACCATTAATGCTGCTTCCGGTTCTCCTGCCGGATATGGCTTTCAACTTATTATAGCTAATGAGTTGGGCGTTCCCCTCGACGTTGTGTACTCGAATCTTGGCGCAAATGTGAAACAAACCACACTAGCCAATGGCAGAACTTACCTTGAGCATAATGGAATTAGTACAAGTAATGTATTTTCTTTTGATTATAATATTGTTACTAATTTAGATCTTATCAATACTGTAAAAGTTCATGTTGCCGCCACAGCAGTTAATGCCAATGGTTCTAATTCGGAGGATAGCGGTAGTGGCGCTTTTGAATTTACTTTATTGCGATTTCAGTTGCCTGTCGAATTAACCTATTTTGAGGCTAATACGAAAGGTACAGACATTCAGCTTGATTGGGCAACAGAAACCGAACAAGATAATGACTATTTTGGTGTAGAACACTCGACTGATGGGATTAATTTTAGCACGATAAAAACTATCGCGGGGGCAGGTACAAGTTCCCAACGCCACAGCTACACCTACACGCACAATAAGCCCGTCAATGGTAATAATTATTATCAATTGCGACAAGTGGATTTTGACGGGAAAGAAACATTGAGCGAGATAGTGGTCGCAAAATTTGAGGATGAATCTATCAGTGTATTTCCACTACCTGCTTCCACAGAAGCGACTGTTTACCTCCATTCATCTGCCAATGAATCCGGCACACTGCAAGTCTATGACATCAGCGGCAGACTCGTCCATTCAAATGATATTCAATTGACTGTGGGAGATAATTACCTGAATTTGAATTGTGAAAATTGGTTGGCAGGACATTATATGATTCAACTTAGGAGTAAACAAATAGGAGAAGAAGCAATCCATTTTTTGAAAAGATAAGAGACTTTGAGATGAGAGATAAGAGACGAGAGATTTGAGACGAGAGACTTGAGACGAGAGATTTGAGACGAGAGATTTGAGAGTAATCTTCTTTTCTCTCGTCTCTCGTCTCAAGTCTCTCGTCTCTTTTCTCTCGTCTCTCATCTCTCATCTCTCGTCTCTCGTCTCTCATCTCTCGTCTACTTTATTTCAATCATAAATGGCATGCGTGCTTGCACACCTTTCATGTTTTTGATTTCCTTTGCCTGTTGGTAATATTTATAAAATTCCTCCCCAAGTTCGGCTTTGATACGGGATTGGGTATAGGCTTTTGCTTGGTCTTCTTTGCCCGTCAGTTGGTCTATAAGTTGTTGTATGGGTTCTTTTGTCTGCGGATATTCTTTTACTCTATAATCTTCTAAATCAGCGAGTTCTGCGGCTGCGGCGATGGCATCGTTGAGTCCGCCGAGTTCATCTACCAAGCCGATGGTATTGGCTTTTTGTCCTGTCCACACGCGCCCTTGTGCGATTTTGTCTACCTCTTCTACCGTCATGTCGCGTCCTGCGGCTACGCGTTCTTTGAAGGTTTGGTATATTTCATCAACGCCTTGTTGGATAATTTGCCCTTCGGCTGCATTGAGGTCGAAAAACGGAGTGCCTGTAGTTGCAAATTGTCCCGTTTTGACCGTATCGAAAGTGATACCTATTTCGTCTTTCATCATTTTATTGATGCCCGGCAACAAACCGAATACGCCGATTGACCCTGTAATGGTATTGGGTTCGGCAAAAATCTTTTCGCCTTCACAAGCGATATAATAACCACCCGAAGCCGCCACGTCGCCCATCGAAATGACAATGTTTTTGCCATCTTCTTTAGCTTGTTTTAATTCGCGCAGAATAATCTCCGAAGCCAAGGCACTGCCACCGCCCGAATTGACGCGCAGTACAATTGCTTTCACATCATCATTTTTGCGGATTTTGCGAATCATTTCAGCATAGCGGTCGCCACCGATATTGCCTGTTTCGCCTTTACCATCCACAATACTACCTTCTGCATATACAACGGCAATTTTATTTTTAATGCTAAAATCTGTCTTTTTCTTAGCGGCTTTGTGGTATTTTTTAATGGAAATCCCTTCGATTTTATCATCATCTTCCAAGCCGAGTTTGTCGCGTAGCACATCAAGTACTTGGTCTTTGTACATCAATTCATCTGCCAATCCGTATGTTACCGCATCTTCGGCATTTCTCACCGTAAAATCGTTAATCATTTGCTTTAATTCCGAAACGGATTTGCCTCTGCTTTCTGCCATATCTGCTAAGAATATATCGTAACCTTCGTTGAGATATTCTCTGACTTGAAGGCGATTTTCATCACTCATATTGGTACGGCGAAATGGCTCGGTAGCACTCTTAAATTTGCCTGCATAATAGACCTGCGCCTTCACGCCCCACTCATCCAGCATATTTTTGAAAAACGGAATTTGTGCCGCAAAACCTTGCATAGCAATCCCACCCACAGGGTTGAGGTAGACTTTATCTGCGACAGATGCCATATAGTAGCCGCCTTGTGTATAGTAATTGCCGTAAGCAATGATAAATTTGCCGCTATCCTTAAAATCTTGGAGGGCATCGCGCAGCACACTCATAGTAGCCATACCGCCTAGAGGTTGGGCGAGTTCCATATAGATGCCTTTGATATTGTCATCTTCTTTGGCAGATTCGATGCTTTTGAGCATATCCGTCAAACCTAAAGGGGCATCATTGAGCGAAGAAAAATCGAATGTACCTGTGGGAGCTACATTATTGGTCTTTTCAGGAATGGGGTCAGAAAGGGTGAGTTTGAGTACTGAGTTGGCTTTTACCTTCACTTTATCTGCCCGATTGCCCAAAGAAGAAGCAAGCCCCCCGAAAATGAATGTCACCGCAAAAATCGCAAGGATTGTTCCCAAGCATGATGCGAATATAAATTTAAAAAATTGTTGCATTTTACGTTAGTTGCGAGTTGCGAGTTGCGAGTTAGCGAGTTGATTTCGCGGACTGCTATTCGTAACTTGGATGATAGATTTTTGCTTCTTTGATAAATCCAGTGATAATTGTTTTTCTCGGTTATTTATCAATTTTTATTTTCTTTAAAATTGGCAAAAAATAGAGATAAGTTACTGATTACAAACCTATAAGGTTTTCAAAACCTTATAGGTTTCGGGCAGTGAACTCACTTCAAAAGACTTTGCCACGGAATTTGTCAAAGAATCAGATTTTTTAATCAAATTTTCTATTCTACATGAGAAAAATTATTTTTTGTAAATACGAACTAAAATCTGGAGAATACTCGCCTTTCATTTTGGAAATGCAAGGCGAGTTTTCAGGCAAAAATTGAAGTGCATATTATTATTTTAAATTTTTCTCATATAGAGTACAAAATTTCATTGAATTTGTTTTTTCTGTGGAAAATATAAAACGAATACACATACCAAACAAATGTTATGACTGCAAATGTAAAACATCTATTAAAAAAGGCATGATTTTTTAGACAAATGAATGATTGACATAGAGGAAAAGCCTTTTTCCGTAATTATGTTGTACTTTTGTGATGCTATAATACGTTAATGCGATAATCTCATTGACGCATTAGCGCACTATCGTATTATTATGAAAAATATTAGCATATACTTTGTTTCGGTTTTAATTTTTATACTAATTGCTCCGTCTATTTTCGCAAATACGGAGGAAGAAGGAGTCAGCCGAATTCAAATTAAAGGTACATTAGTGGGTTGTACCGAAGTAGATACCATTTATCTGTATCAATGGTACGGTATCAATATTCGTCAGTTGCATATGACCAATTTGACGGAGAAAAAGGGCGTTTATAATTTTACCTTTAAATTGGCGAATATTCCCGAAGGGTTTTATACTATCGGTACTTCACCTGATGCTACCAAGCCGCTGATACTTGGCACAGAAGCCAAAATTACGATGTCCGGCAATTGTGAGACTCTTGAAGAAATGAAAGTATCGGGTTCTCCGGTAAATGATTATTACCAAGAACTAATGAAAGAAAACGGTAATATCAACGGTGAATTTATGCGCTTGCTCAAACAAATGCGGGCTGCCATGCGAAATCCTGAATTAAAAGCAACACTTGATAAGCAATTTGCCGATTTGGATGTACGTAGAATTGCCCTTTACGAAAAAGCAAAAACAACTGCGCCTTTTCTCGGCAAATCGCAAGCCTTAGTGACTTACCTTAGTTTTGTGAACAATCAAGGCGATTATAAAACCGAAGGCGATTATTTTGCAAATGAGTACTTTAAATATGTTGATTTTTCGGATGAATCCTTGCAATATACACCCGCTTTGTTTCAGCAAATGCAGTCTTATGCGATGACCATTTCCCAAGTCGGCTTCGACCCCGCCAAACAAAGTAGCTATATAGATGATATTTTGAATAAAACATCGGCGCACCCTGCGGCTTATCAAGCATCGCTTTTGGGAATAGTCGTCGGCTTTTCGAAAGCCAAAAAAGATAAGACGAATTTTGTAAAATATGGAGAGATTTTTCTGAATAAATACCCCAATTATGACCCCAAATTTCGCCAGAACATACAAACACAAATCAATCGCTCCAAAGGCACCATCATTGGCGCAGTAGCTCCCGAAATTAGTCAAAAAACACCCGATGGAGAAGTTGCCAATTTGAGTGATTTGCGCGGAAAAGTGGTCTTGATTGATTTTTGGGCGAGTTGGTGCGGACCCTGCCGCCGCGAAAATCCGAAAGTCGTGGCATTGTACAATAAATACAAAGACCAAGGATTTGAAGTATTTGGCGTGAGTCTTGACGGCGATAAAAAGCGTTGGCTAGCAGCCATTGAGAAAGATAAATTGACATGGACACACGTTAGCGACCTCAAAAAATGGCAAAGCGGTGCCGCCGCCGACTATGGAGTGCGCTCCATTCCTACTACTATTCTGATAGACCAAGAAGGACGTATTTTAGCAAAAAACCTGAAGGGACCTGCGCTCGAAGCAAAAGTTAAAGCGGCTTTGAATCGCTAAAGGCTAATGCCGTAAACCGTTATTCGTTGACTCGTTATTCGTTGACTCGTTATTCGTTTTTTAACCAATTAATAATCAATAACTTACTGTAATTTTTAATTGTCAATGAATTACGAATTAAACCATGTTGAGTGTGACATACATAAGTGGATCCGTAATATTAGGCGCGTAGCGGCGGAACACTTTGTAACCAACGATTAGCCCCACAACTTCCTAAGCCGCATAGCGGCGGCACTATTAAAACCGACGTATTAAGGGGGACGACGCTATGCGCCTTTTTCGGGTAGTTGGACATTCGGTGTTACAAATGGTATCGACGCTATGCGCCTAAAAAGCACATTCTAACATTAAACTTCCACAAATGTGTCTTGCACTCAACCATGTTGAATGTAATATAAGTCGTACTAATTTGAGTTACCTATTCAAATTAAAAAAATGTTAAAGTACAACAATCAGTTTACATGTGCCGTTAATAATTTTGAATAAACGAATTTTGAATTATTCAATATTAGTACACTATGAGATGATTACCACTTGCTTATTATCACAAATCAGACTTTATGAAAAAGGCTATCATCTTAGGAATCCTTGCATATGGTATATGCACTTCGAATCAAGTATTTGGACAAGAAATATTTGCTGATATTTTCAATAAAATGGCTATCAAAGCCGCCCCGCAACACGAACAAGCAAATATCGAATGGATAAGCACCACAAAACACAATTTTGGCGATATTTCTCAAAATAAAACCGCCATTTATGACTTCCAATTTACCAACACTTCCAATATTCCTATCAAAATCACCAATGCTCATTCTTCAAGCGGCTGTGTAGTTCCAATATGGAAAAATCAAGCTATCCTGCCCAACGAAATAGGTACTATCCGCGTCGTATTCTGCGCCGAACAAACAGGTGCGTTCAATAAAATTATCAAAGTTTATTTTCAAGATACCAAACAAGCCGAAGCACTTTATATTGAAGGAATGATTAATGATTAACGGTTAATGATTAATAGTCAACGATTAACGCTCAATGATTAATGATTAACAAAGCGTTTTCGCGCAGCGAAAACAAAAAAAATTAATCATTAATCGTTAATCATTAATCATTATGTACCACAAGCCCGTTATGCTCCGCGAATGTCTCGAAGGCTTAAACATCAAGCCCGACGGCGTATATGTCGATGTCACATTCGGCGGCGGCGGACACTCCAAGGCAATCCTAAAAGAACTCGGCGAAGGCGGACAACTGTTCGGTTTCGACCAAGACGAAGATGCACAAGCCAATGTGCCGGACGATGCGCGGTTCACGCTCATCCCGCACAACTTCAGGCATCTCAAACGTTTTTTGAAATTACATGGCAAACGCAAAGTTGACGGAATACTTGCCGATTTGGGTGTCTCCTCGCACCAACTCGACGTACCCGCCCGCGGTTTCTCCTACCGCTTCCCCGCCGACCTCGACATGCGTATGAACCAACAAGGCGACCGCACCGCCGCCGACATCCTCAACACCTACTCGGCGGCACAATTGCAAGACCTCCTCTCCCAATACGGCGAAGTCCGCAAC
>CALCMV010000200.1 GCA_937967535.1 uncultured Saprospiraceae bacterium | reverse complement strand
TTTCCGTAATGTTTCAATATATTCTGCGACTTCTTTGATTTCATTTTCCTTTAAAATGCTCTTGTACGGCATCATTGTATTTCTGCCATTTGTAATAACTTTAATTCGCTCTTCCAAAGTCAATTTGGAACTTGTCAAATCAAATGAACCGTTCAGCCCCATATTGCCTTTTGCACCATGACATAGTACACAATTTTTCTTATAAACTAACTTACCAAGCGGAATATCGGAGAGTTGGGGAACGGCTCTTTTTTCTACTTCAGGAGCTTCGCCACCACAAGCCATCAGCATCATAATAAGGGGGAGTAGCGCAAGTATTTTTTTCATATTAAAACGTAAAAATAACAAACGTAAAACGATTTTGTAAATCGTCACGTACTACAAAGCGATTTGCAAAATCGCTTCACGTAATACAATGAATCCAAGCCCCAAAAAGTTCACCCAAAACTTAGACTAAAAAAACAAGATAGCACAAAGAACAAATCAACAAAAAAACTTTGGAAACTTTTGAACCAAAAATTGTTTCCATCGTTTTATTCTCATACTTTTGCATCCCGAATAATAAAAAATAATTGAGTTAGGAAGTGCTTCACGTTTATTTAGCCAACTCGTAACTCGCAACTCGTTAACTCGCAACTTGGGTTAAATAATGTCAGTAGATACACAAGATAAAGCAATTCAATACATTCAAAAGGCGAGCGATACGTTCATGCGTTATGGTTTTAAAAGCGTGACAATGAGTGATATAGCGCGTGAATTGGGCATTTCCAAAAAAACACTATACCAATTTGTAGATAATAAAAATGATCTGATACTACGCTGTGTGGTAATGGCAATGGAAGAGGAACAGAGTTTTATTATTTCTCTAAAAAAACAACAAAAAAATGCGATTGAGGAGATGCTCGATATTGCTATCCATGTCAATCAAACCTTGAAAAAAACCAATCCTGCCGCCTTGTACGATTTACAAAAATATTATCCTGAATCATGGAAAATTATTGAAGCCTACACCCATGAATTTGTCTTTGCGAATATCATGGAAAATCTCAAAAGAGGCAAAAAAGAAGGTTTGTATCGCCAAGATGTACGAGAAGATATTATTGCACGATTATTTATCGGGAAATCTCAATTATTGCTCAATTCGACGCTTTTCCCTTATCCACAATACAAAACTTCCGAATTGCATACCGCACATATCATGTATCATATGCGAGGTGTGGCTTCGGATAAAGGTTTGAAAATATTAGAACAACACATTCAAAATGCTGAAAATTAATACATTGAAGGCAAGTTTCGTTTTGCTTTTTCCCTTATTTTTATTGGTCAATACGCTTATTGCACAGGAGTCATTCACACTCCAAAAAGCGATTGACTACGGTATAAAAAACAGCACCGCGATGCGAAATGTCGAACTCGACAAAGCCGACGCCGAATTTCAAATCAAAGAAACTGCTGCTATCGGCTACCCGCAACTCAATGGTCAGATAGGACTGACCCGTTATCTTCAACTGCCCAGAAATATCATTGACAATACCCGATTTCCCGGTTTTGACCAATCGGTATTACCACCACCTTTTGATACTGCGCCTATTGAAGATTTGCCCGCCGAATTTCGTTATTCGGAATTTACGGGAGGGGTAAGAAATACACTTTCGGGGCAGTTGGATTTGACCATGTTACTTTTTGACCGTACCTATCTCATTGGTTTGCAGGCAGCAAAGCAACTTAAAGTCTTGGTCGGTAGTCAGGTAGCAGCTACGGAGGTGGAGATTACAAATAACATTCGTCAGGCATATGTAGCTACCTTGATTATTGATGAAACCAAACAAACGCTCATTAATAATATGTCGAACCTCGACAAAACCCTCGCCGAAACCCGTGCCTTGTATGATGCCGGATTTGTCGAAAATTTGGATGTAGAACGCCTCGAACTTTCACGTTCTAATCTGGATGTAGAACTGGATAAATTGGAAGACCAACGCGGCTTGTTGTACAATGTTTTGAAATATCAAATGAGCTATCCCGTAGATAAAGATATTGTTCTGACGGATGATGTAAATACCCTCCTCTTGGATGCACTCGAAGTGGATATTGCACAAGATATTGACATTTCTCAACGTCCTGAATTTCAGATATTTCAAGAACGCTACAAGATTAATGAGTTTAATTTGGAGCGAATCAAAGCCTCTTATTATCCCAACCTCGTAGGCTTTGCTTCTTATGGACTCAACCTCTCCCGCGATAGGCTTTTTGCAGATAGAGATATTCCTTGGTTGCCCACTTCTTTGATAGGCGTGCAGATGAATGTACCGATTTTTGACGGATTTGCCACCAAAAATACATTGGAACGGGCAAAAATTTCAATTGAAAAAATTGAGAGTGAAGAAATAGAACTCCGTCGCGCCCTCCAACTCCAAGCCCAAAATGCCAAAATCGAATACAAAACGGCTTTGCAAAGTATTTCTACCGCCAAGAAAAATCTTGAATTGGCACAGAAAATTTACAATACAACATTAATCAAATACCGCGAGGGCATCGGCAGCAGCATCGAAACGATTCAGGCAGAACGCGATATCTATGAGGCACAAGCCAATTATAATAATGCGATTTACAACCTCGTAGTTGCCAAATCGGGCTTGGATAATGCGGTTGGAAAAAGATAAATAATTTCCATTAATGTAGGGACAGGGCATGCCCTGTCCCTACATTAATGGGGCAAAACAAATTACGAAATACATTGTATTGTTTTTCTATAAACGAATTTAATAATGAAAAGAATATTATTAGCCTTAACTATTCTATTTATCGTCTCCTGTGGCGGAGGGGAACAAGAACTGAACATCGCCGAAACGCAAGATGTACAGACCCTCAAAACCGAATTATCAAAGCAGAAAAAAGCATTGCGCGAAACGGAAAAAAAGATAGAAGAAATCACCGAACGCATTGGTGTACTCGACCCCGCTTCTAAGGTCAAAAAACGTCGTTTGGTGAAAGCTGCGCCTTTGCAACGCAAAGATTTTGAGCGTTTTATGGAGATGCAAGGCAATGTAGAAATCGACAAAACAGGTTTTGCGAGCAGCGAAATGGGCGGACGCATCACCCAACTCAATGTACGCGAAGGCGACTTCATCACAGAGGGACAACTCATCGCTGTGACAGACGGCGAAACGATGAATCGCAACATTGACGAGATAGAAAAAGCACTCGAACTCGCCACTATTGTCTATCAAAAGCGAGAACGACTGTGGCAACAAAATATCGGCACAGAAGTCGAATATTTGGCAGCAAAAAACGAAAAAGAACGTTTAGAAAAGTCTATCCTTTCGGTACAATCTCAACTTGGAAAAGTGAATGTCTATTCGCCAATGACGGGTATCGTAGATAGAGTCATGGTCAATCAAGGCGAAGTCACCGGACCGGGTACACCCATCATCCAAATCCTCAAAACAGGACGTGTAAAAGTTGTTGCTGACCTACCGGAAATCTATTTGCGCTCGGTCAAAGTGGGCGATAGGGTCGAGATTCAA
>CALCMV010000199.1 GCA_937967535.1 uncultured Saprospiraceae bacterium | reverse complement strand
CATGTACGGTGATATGAGCGAAGAAGAAGCATGGAAATTTGTGACACTAAATCCGGCAAAACTCCTACGTATAGACGACCGTGTAGGCAGCATCAAAACCGGAAAAGATGCGGATATTGTCCTTTGGTCGGACAATCCGCTGTCGGTATATGCACAGGCAGAAATGACCTTTGTAGATGGCATCAAATTTTACGATAAAAATGACGACCTCGAAAAACGTAAAGCCATCCGAGCAGAACGCGCACGACTGATTCAAAAACTACTTGCAGCAAAACACGGCGGTGCAGAAACCCAAAAACCAAAGAAGAAAGAAGAAAAACATTATCACTGTGATGATGTGCATGATGAGGGGTATTAAGGAGTAGTGAGTAGCGAGTGCCGAGTAACAAGAGATTTATTTCCCACTACTTGACACTCGTAACTCGCTATTTTTTCCCAAATTGATAACTCAGCCCCGTAGTAATCCCACCACCTATCAAATCAATATTGAGCGAAAGTCGCTCACGAAGTGTGTGGCTAAATTGAAGATAAAACCCTGCGGTATTAATCGGTTTCACAGGGTTTTCAACACTAAACGAATTACGGGAACTACCCAAGAGGTGAAAATTTATCCCTGCACCTATCTGTGTATTATGCCTGCCTTTATGCTTGATTTTGATGCCCATTCCTATTGAGGTGTCAAGCATAGCTATATGCCTTGAATACAAATCAGAGTAAGGAGCAGGACGACAACTGGGAAATATAAAACCAGAACAAATTGGGGGCAGCATCTCGTCGTGATTATTCCGATAATCGGTCAATTCATTTTTTAATCTTGGATATTTGCCCAACTCATTATAAAGACGAGCATTGAGCTTGAATACCTCCCAATCCATTTTCTCGAAAGGTACATGCCAATTGATGCCCCCCATCAAACCAAGCCCCCCATAAATATGATTGCCTGACAATGAAGCGGGAATGAAGTTGCCACTTTTGTAATTTCCCAAATACCCAAACGCTCCGTAAGTCACACTTTGATACTCCTTTGTCTTGGCACGATAAAAACGTACACTACCCACAAAATTCCGGTCTTTTCGTCGAGTGTGAGGCTCACTGAAGAGCACTTTACCACTGATATAGTTTGTACTTTCGGGTTTGCCTTGATAGGTAGGAGTCTCGGGAGATGTAATAGTATTCACCAAACCCGGACTAAGAATACCCGAATGGGTACTGATAGAACAACCCGAAAGCAACATTATCATTAGGGCTAAAGCTGCACTAAGAGCTATTATGTTATTGTTAATCATTTCATTATGTATTTTAAAATTAAAAATTTTATTTGTAAGCTGCCTATTTGAAATTAATTTATTTTAGGTATTTGTAATACTTCAAGTATTCGAATATTACCCAACAAATCGGTCACATAGAAGCTAATATGATAATGGCAAATGCGAGTAAAATTGTCAAAACCAATAAAAATACACCTGTTCTTTTACCGATGATAGCCTTCTTTCTCGTAGATTCGTCTTTAGTATTTTTTGCAGCCTTAGCACCAAGAATAATTGACGCTATCATAAATGTGAGAAAAGTGATTGCCGCCAAACCAAGCAAAATATTTCCAAAAGCCGTAAAAGTTATTGTTTTGCTCAGAGTCCGAGCGATGGTATTTCCCAAAATAGATATTCCAATAAGGGAAGGAATTGCCAACGAACCCAAGATAACAGATAACTTTGCCCACTTGCGATACTTGTCTTCGTCAGTCCTTTTTTTCATCTTTTTTCCTACTTTTTTAAGGATAAATTTTTGGATGAAATTCAGTTTTTTACCTTGCTTGGAAGATGGAATGACCTGATGAGTCGTTTCGTCGGAAGGTGTTGTTTTTTGCGCTTGCACCATTGGCGCAGCCGTTGCAAAATACATGACAAATATTAGAAGAGATAATACGCTGATTGTCATTTTCAATGCTTTCATAATATTTTGTTTTTAATGTATTTAAATAAATTTATGTGAATAATTTCCCATATAATTTCAATACAAAGATGGGGGAATGAGGAGGATCATGACAAACGACTATTCGGAAAAAGAGGATGTTTTGTTTGGGCTTAAAATTTAAATAAACTGCTAATTATCAATGAATTAAATCACGTTAATAAGGATTTTTAAATCATAATAAAAATAACATAAAAAAAGGCGAACATCAGCATATTGCCAATATTCGCCATATAAAAATATTGAGAAATCTCAACTTAACTTCCTACAGTTAAACCACAGGAGTCGAACCACCTACGGGTACAATGCTATCAGCTGTAATTCTGATTCGCTGACCATTTCTTCTGGTCAATGTATAACCGGCATTCGCATTTTCGGTATAGGTGCGGACGCGGTCTTGGAGGTATTTGATAGCCACATTTTCGCCCAATAAGATACCCTCATCACCATCTTGACGATAGTGTACACCGCCAAAGTTTCTACCAAGTGCGATATTGGAAGCCAATTTGTCCAACTCTCCGCCGACAGTCATATTTGCGATGATGTCGCTACTATCCTTAAAGTTATATCCGTCGAATATTTCCTCGATAGAAGCCAAACGAGTTTCGCTCTCCGGATTCGGTCTCGAAATTTTCGTTCTGCCATCACCATCACTGCCCAGCCATTGGTGGAAATTCAACTGGTCGTCGAAAATCGCCTTAATAACCGTCGTACAAGCACCTGCCACAGTCGCGTGACCCGATGGGTACGCAGGGTGTGCCGGCGAACCTTCAGGATACATCTGCGGAAGCAAGAACGTATCGGGGTCACCTTGCGCCAAAATACTGCAACATTCTCCCTGCGATATATTACGAAGATTAATCATATCGAGTACCATAGCTGCTTTTCCGCTATAAGCCGAAGGATGCAAGAAGCGGTCGTCATGAGTTTCGACACGCAAATGGCGGTGCATAATTCTGCCCATTGCTTCCGGGCGAAGTTTGCGGTGCAATCTCCATTTTTGCGCCCAAGCAGCTTTGAAGGCTTCGAGGCAAACATCTGCGATAAGGCAGTAAATATCCGGTGGTCCGAAAGTATGTCCATCGCCCTGCGTGCTAATCGCACCATTGAAATATGGTGAATCGGGGCAACGCGGACAATCATTGTACACCAAGATATTAAGGGAATTATAGTAGGCTTCGTAAGGACCGTCAGTGTGTACGAGGCTACCCATATCACGACCATTTTTGAGGTAGCGTACATAGTCTTGGTTGTAATCTCTCGGCGTATATTCGCGGGGTATTTCACCATTTTGAATTTGTACAAATTCTTCAAGCGAAATACCAAACTCACGCTCACCGGCAATCGGGAAATGTTGTGGTCGGGCGAGTGCCTCTTGGTTGAGATTCCCCACACCAATCAAGCCACCGACAAAAGGCGCACAACCTGCCGGAAACAAAGGAAATAGTGGCTGCAACAAAAATTGTGAAATATAATCACCGATGAGGTCGCTGCTTCGACCATTATCGGTCTGGGCTACTCCTCTGAACAAGGTGCTTGGCGTGACTTGACCGCCCTCTTTTGCACCTCTAAAATCGCTGCCAAAATCATTGAGAACTTCGCAGGCAAAATTGGTGATAGATTGGTACGTACCATCAGGAAATCGCAACTTATCCGTCCGCAATCCCGTACCATAATCGTTGAACGATACATCTCTGCACAAGGCTTGCAGATAGACCTCAATCATCTCCGCTGCATTTTCTTTCGACCTCAATGCGGGAGCTTTACGCATCTTGAAAAATGAAATATCACCACCTTTCAAGGAGAAAGAAAAAGCAGATTGCGGATTGACCCATACCCGTGCGCCGGGTGCTTCATTGGCACGTTTGACGTGGTTGATGTCGCCATTCGTCTGTGTGGAATCGGGGTCCGGGTCAAATCGCATCGCGGCAATCAACTTTCGATATTCTTCGATAGCATCAACACCGGTAGCTGCGTCTGCTTTTAATCGCCCTTGGTCATCATGTTCGAGGAGTTTGGTAAAAGACCCGATGAATCGGAAATTGTCGCCATACATATCCTCATCGCCCGAACTGTTTTGAGAGTGGTCTTCAATGTCGAATTCGGGGTCGTAGTTAACTTGAGCTTCTGCCTGGGACTGCAAGTTAGTGGCTTCTTCGCGGGCAGTTTGGAAGGCTGATAGCCTTTCCTCCAAGGTGCCGCCACCTGTTCCTGTCAAATTTGTTTGTTCTGACATAAATTTAATTTTTGGTTAAACGAATTAAGTTAAATAATCAATTGTTTGCCAATGTATTTCTCGTAGGATGAATACAAAATAAGTTATGCTCTCTTTTTCAAAAGAGCATTGAATTGTAAAGGATGGGTTCCAATAATTCTATTTTGGTACTTAGTTCGGGTAGTAGTATTTTTTTATGTGGCTATCGTCTTTTTTGGATAGCTTTTGTGTCACAAAGGTGAGGGGAAAAATTCAGAAATGCAAATAATGAACATGTTTTTTAGTGAGATAAATTAGGTGTGATAATTTTTTTTCGTAAATGGCAAATTATGTTTTTGCAAAATATATTCGTGTATAAAATAATGTTTTTTAAGGTATTAAAAATTTAAAAAAAATAAATTTATTATTGTTAAATTATGTTAAAATAAATTCAAATATTTTTTTAGTTAAAATTATTTTTTTTTGAAAAAATGAATAACTCACTCAAAATGATGTCACTATTTCAGGTGAGTTATTCAATTCAAATTTTCCTGATTCTAAAGAATTTTTGGAGGTGTTCGAGTAAAATAGGAAATAGTTGCGAGGCGAATATTTCTATGAAAAATGGCTGTCTGAATACTCAAATATCCATTTTCAAACTTGCTCTTACCAAGTCTGTATTATGCCTGTATATTCCACTTTCTCCTCCAATCCACCCACGCGAATCGTGAAATCTCCCGGTTCAGTTGTCCATTTATTTTCAAGACCAACGAAAGCTACATCTCGCAGATTTAATTTGAAATTCACCGTTTGACTTGCGCCTGCTTTCAGTTCAATTTTCTCAAAACCACGCAAACGCTTGACAGAGGGTGTGATGCTCGCCACCTCATCCGTCACATAGAGTTGTACGACTTCTTTTCCGGCTCGTTCACCCGTATTTTTTACCCTGATAGAAATATTTAAGGGCGCGTCTTTCGACCATCCCGTAGCATCGGCAATCAGATTGCTGTATTCAAAATCTGTATAACTCAATCCATGTCCAAATTCAAATTGAGGTGTAAAACCATTCCATCCAAAATCCTTATCATAGGCTTCCGAACTTTTGTGGTCGTAAGTGACAAGGTCGTTGGCATATTTCGGATAAGTGTAAGGCAATTTACCGGAAGGATTGTGGTCGCCAAACAAGACATCTGCAATCGCGCGTCCGCCTTCGTCGCCGGGCAGATAGGCTTGTATGATTCCTCCCACATTTGGCTCTATTGTACTGATAATACGCGGACGACCTCCCAACAAAACCACTACAATCGGCTTGCCCGTAGCTGCCAATTTTGTTATCAATTCATGCTGTGCTGAAAGTCCGTTTTCAGTCGGCGGAAAATCAAGACTTTTGATGTCGCCGGGTTTTTCTGTGTAAGGATTTTCACCCAAACAAGCAATGACAATATCCGCTTGATTGGCAGCAGTCACCGCCGCATCCACATCCACCGTTTTATCAAAATCAATCCCTTTGACATACTGCACATTTGCCTCACCGATTTTATCTTTTACGCCATCCAAAAGCGTTTGTTTGCCCTCATTATTCCATTGAGCATCAGTACCTTGCCAAGTACGCGACCAGCCGCCATTGAG
This sequence comes from uncultured Saprospiraceae bacterium, assembly GCA_937967535.1. Taxonomy (GTDB): domain Bacteria; phylum Bacteroidota; class Bacteroidia; order Chitinophagales; family Saprospiraceae; genus JAHDEO01. The sequence continues at coordinate 26,649 of CALCMV010000199.1, read as the reverse complement.
GTGAATCATATTGTCGGCAGTATATCCCACAACGAGTACTTTTTGATTTTTATCGAGGGGTAAAATATCGTTTTCATTCTTCAAAAGTGTTACGCAATCTTTAGCCGCATTATAATTTAGTGTTTGGTATTTTTCAGAATTAAATTCCGAATAATCATAATCTTTCGGATATGGATTTTCAAACAAACCCAAATCCATTTTCACCTTCAAAATACGCCCGACCGCTTCATCAATTCGCTCCATCGGCACCTCCCCGTCACGCACCAGCGAGAGTAGGGCATCACTAAATTGAAAATCCATCGGCACCATCGCCATATCCATACCTGCATTGACGGCAAGTTTGGTGGCTTCGCGATAATCTTTCGCTACATGATGTCTCGAAACCAGATAGCCAACGTCTTCCCAATCCGACACTGCGATACCCTCAAAACCAAGTTCGTCGCGCAAGAGTGTGGTCAGGATATTATAATTAGCATGAGTAGGAATACCGTTCATTTCGCCCGAATTAATCATAATCGTATGCGCTCCGGCTTCGATAGCTGCCTTAAAAGTCGGAATGTGATATTCGCGCAATTGACGCTCCGAAATGTAAGCAGGTGTACGGTCTTTTCCACTGCGGGGTACACCATATCCCAAAAAGTGCTTCATGCAGGAAGCCACGCGCATAGGCTTGTCAAGCTCATTATTTGTACCTTCGTAGCCTTTGATAATTGCCTCGCCGAGTCGGGTAGCGAGGTGTACATCTTCGCCAAGCGTCTCCCATATTCGGGGCCAACGCGGGTCGCGTCCCATATCCAGCACAGGCGAAAAATTCCAGGGAATCCACGAAGCGCGTACTTCATAAGCGGTAGCTGCGGCAATGCGCTCTGCCATGTCGGTATCCCAAGCGGCTGCTTGTGCGATAGGCTGCGGAAATAAGGTAGAACCCATCGTATAATTTGCTCCATGAATGGCATCAATACCATAAATGACCGGAATGCCCGATGCTTTTTCGTTCATCGCCATATCCTGAATGGTTTTGATAGTTTGGTGCCAGTACTCGCGCTCGTAAGCATAGCCACCACAATTGAGAATAGAGCCTACACGATAGTCGAGCAATACTTTTTTTAGCTTGTCGGGGTCGAGGCGGTTGGGCTTTTCAAGATTGTAGGGGCTACCGACCGATATAGCATCAATAGAGAGTTGGGTCATTTCGCCGACCTTATCTTCAAGCGTCATTTTTTTGAGCAATGCCTGTATTTTGCTTTCTGTTTCAGTGAGTGGCGCAGTAGGTTTTACATTCGCCGTTGATATTTCAGTGACCTTTGTGGGAGCGCACTGAAATAGTAAGCAAAGCGCAAAGAGTGTTGTAAATAGTTGGATTCTTCTTTTCATAGTAATTGTAATGGTAATGGTAAATTTTAAATATGGTCTTAATTTGTTAAATGTAAAAATGCTTATAATACGTATACAAAATATTTTATTTGTAATAGCCTAAAAACAAAGTAAATGCAAAACAAATAGGCTACCCGTTTAAGTTTCCTCAAATTTTATAATAAAAAATTTATAAAATATTGTTATTCAATAGATTGCAAAATGAACTATGAACCATGAACTATGAACCATGAACTGGCAACTATGAACTGATAGCCAATAAATACATCAAGTTTGTTCTTAATTTTCTCCTTAAAAATAGTTATTTATCTTCTCGGTTAAACCGAAACCCTTTTTCAAGAAGACCCCAATAGCTATCAGGGAAGTATAAAATAAGCTATCCAAGATGGTCAACTTATTTATGCCGCGTTCCTAAAGTAAAATGGATTTTTTTAATTAAGTTCTAAGGATGGCAAAGATTTTTTTATAATGTGTTTTTTTGAAATTGGAGGATAAACTTGAGTCGGTTGACATTTTGCAAATGACAGACGAGCAAATTTGGATAGCCGTTTAAGTTTGTTTGTGGGATAGTACTCGTCTGACGAAAGTTTTTGTGAAATGTAGTGATTTATCTCATAAAATATTCGCATTGAATAAAGGGATTCGTCTGACGAGTATTCGCTTTAGGCAAAGTTAAATGGCTAGCCGCAAATTTTTCGGGAAATCTAAAAATCAGCATATTATACGTGATAAAAATTACTTTTCATTTGGCTTGATTTAAGAGCATATTTGGAATTTTTCTCAATACACTTGACAAATGATTATATATTTTTTATTTTTGTGAATAATTCAAAATAAGTCAATTCTGCGACATTTTATTCAGTTCAAATTTTAAAATTTCGATATTGTTTAATAAAAACTTTGGCTACCCGTTCATTTATATAAATTTGATAATCAATTATTTACAAAACAATATAATTCAGTTTGTTATAAAAAACGATGAACTATGAACCGGCAGCTATGAATTTGATAGCCAAAATTGTCAATATATTTTTGCAACTTTGAAACCAAATAAGCCCGTCTTTACAGGAATGGTAATTTTTTGATTTTCAGAAGTTTCATCATAGAGTGGTCCGCGACTGACGAGGCGTTTCATATTGTTATTGACTTCAATGTAAGTCGAAAAAGTATTTTCACTTGCAAATTCGCTATCATTCACTCTGTAAAATTGATGTTGGATAAAAGGATAGGTTTCAGTATAAGCTTCGCCGCGTGTTATACTTCTATTTAGAATGTGTGTGATTAGAAAGGTCAATGCAATCAGCCCCAGAGAAATCATCAATGAAACGCGGATGGCATCCACAGTATCTTTGAAGGTGTTTTTTATTTTGAAAACAATAAATGTACCCACCAGAATAGCAACAACCGTTGTACACAAAAACATTCTCCCTACATAAAAAGTATTATTAAAATGTGGCAATTCAAAAGCAAATAGCAATATTGTACCTGTAATTATCAAAGTAATACTTCCCCAAATAAGGTATTCTTTTCGGGAGAGCCGAACACGGTTTTGACCGCCGTATGGTGTTGGTAAGGACATTGAATTAAGTTCAAGATGCAATTATACTTGAAATTAATGAAACTTAGTGTATTTTGTACTCCCTTAGTGAAATTTATTTTAGAATTGGGTTCTAGGTAGCAGACTATAAGTTGTGGGTTTTCGTATATAACACAACTTGTGAGCCGCAACCGATAAACTCTCAACTTATAATGATATGAAATTTAAAATTATTTACACTTTAATGAGTGCTTTGGCACTTGGATTCCTGCTGATGAGCAATTCGGGCGGACGGGCAGCTGCCCAAAATGCAGGCAATACGGGTGCGCCCGGCGACCAAGAAATATCGCCCGGTGTGCCTTGGGTCTGCCAAACTTGCCACAATGGACCACTCGAAACTACAATTATGATTGAAGTTTTTGAGGAGGGAACTACAACGGCTGTAACGGAGTATTTTCCGGGCGCAACTTACGATGTGAGGGTGACGGTGTCGGATATAAATAGCGATGCAGCAGGACACGGCTTTCAGATAGTGAATCTAATAGATGATGATTTGAGCGATACCAATGGCTGGTCGAGTCCGGGTACGGGCGTACAGATAGCTACCGCAAATGAAACCGGCAGAAGCTATGCTGAACAAGCCGGCACACAAGATTCCGGCGAATTTGATGTGAAATGGACGGCACCGGCGGAAAGCTCGGGTAGTGTGACTTTTTATGCCGCAGGTACATCAGTCAATCGTGCTACGGGCAATAGTGGTGATGGTGGTGCTAATATTTCACTGACGCTACAGGAAGCTACGGTAGGTATTTTTGATGTGACTGCTCTGGATGCTGTGATGAAGGTATTTCCAAATCCGGCGATTAACTACCTGAATGTCAGGGTAGAAAGTAATTTTTCGGGGATAGTACTGGCAGAGATTATGGATGTGCAAGGACGTATTGCGATTACTCGTCCGCTTGATTTGGCGACAGGTACAAATCAGGCACAATTTGATGTGAGTCAACTTAATGCAGGTACCTATATGCTGCGATTGAGTAGTGAGGATAAGGTATTGACAACGCAGTTTTTGGTTAATGATTAATGATTAATGATTAATCTGAAACGCCTGTGAGATTTAAAAATCTCACAGGCGTTTCTATTTTATATTGAAAATTATTTTTGCACAAAAAAATAAGTCAAATTCGTTATACAAAAAAACATTTCACGAAGTGAAAACTAATCACTAATCACGAGTCACCAATCACTACTTCAACTTCTGTTTCACTTCTACGATTTCGTAGCCTTCAATGATGTCACCTACTTTGATGTCGTTGAAGTTTTTGACGTTCATACCACATTCAAAGTTGTTTTTGACTTCTTTGACATCATCTTTGAAGCGTTTGAGCGAAGCAAGTTCGCCGACTACGCCCTCTTTCATTGGGTAGATAACGATACCATCGCGGATGACACGGATGTGGTCGTTGCGCGAGATTTTTCCTTCTTGTACAAAGCAACCCGCAATCGTACCGACTTTGCTGATTTTGAAGACTTCACGGACTTCGACGGTAGCTGTGATGCGCTCTTCTTTGGTCGGCTCCAACATGCCTTCGATGGCAGATTTGACTTCTTCTATCGCACTGTAAATGACGGAGTAGGTCTTGATTTGTACGCCTTCTTGCTCTGCCAGTTTGCGTGCCATTGAAGATGGACGCACTTGGAAACCAACGATAATCGCATCGGATGCAGATGCCAACAAGATGTCGGATTCGATGATTTGACCAACGGCTTTGTGTACGATATTGACCTGTACGGTTTCGGTAGAGAGTTTGAGCAAGGAGTCTGCAAGGGCTTCGATAGACCCATCCACATCACCTTTGACGATGAGGTTGAGTTCTTTAAATGAGCCAAGTGCAAGACGACGACCAATTTCTTCGAGGCTGAGTCGCTTGGTGGCACGTCGTTCTTGTTCGCTTTGGATTTGAGCGCGTTTGGCGGCGAGTTGGCGGGCATCGCTTTCGGCTTTCATCACCTTGAATTTTTCGCCTGCCTGCGGTGCGCCTTTCATACCAAGTACGAGTACCGGTGCAGAAGGTCCTGCAATATCAATACGTTGACCGCGTTCATTAATCATGGCACGTACTTTACCAAAGTGCGAACCGGCTACGATGGAATCACCGATTTTGAGTGTACCTGCTTGTATTAGGAATTTGGAGACGTAACCACGTCCTTTATCTAAGGATGCTTCGAGTACAACGCCTTGTGCCTCGCGGTCGGGGTTGGCTTTGAGTTCGAGGATGTCGGATTCGAGTAGTATCTTTTCAAGCAGGTCGTCTACGCCTTGTCCGAATTTAGCTGAAATATCTTGCGAAGGATATTTGCCGCCCCATTCTTCGACTTGGAAATTGAGTTGGGCAAGTTCGGTTTTGATGCGGTCGGGATTTGAGCCGTCTTTGTCTATCTTATTGATTGCGAAGATGATAGGTACGCCTGCTGCTTGTGCGTGACTGATGGCTTCTTTGGTTTGTGGCATCACGTTATCGTCTGCTGCTACGATAATAACGGCAACATCAGTGACCTTAGCACCACGCGCACGCATGGCGGTAAAGGCTTCGTGACCCGGTGTATCGAGGAAGGTAATCTTGCGGTCGTCTTCGCCGACTTTGACCTCATATGCACCGATGTGTTGGGTGATTCCCCCTGCCTCGCCTTCGATAACTTTGGCACTTCGGATGTAGTCCAGAAGCGAAGTTTTCCCGTGGTCAACGTGTCCCATAACAGTGACAATCGGTGCGCGCGGCTGGAGGTCTTCGATGGCATCCACGATTTCTTCTTCCTCCATTTCCATCTGCGCTTCTGCACTGATGAATTCTATTTTTTTGCCAAATTCTTCGGCAATAATTTCGATAATTTCGGCATCCAGACGCTGATTGATGGCTACGATGACTCCCATGTTCATACACACCATAATCACATCGGTGGCGGATACATCCATCAAGCTCGCAAATTCGGAAACGGAGATAAATTCCGTCACTTGAATTACTTGTGCTGCTTCTTGGCTTTCGAGGTCTATCATTTCGCGCTTTTCGCGTCGGCGCGAGCGTTCTTCCCGGCGTATTTTTTGTCGGCGGTTTTTGCCTCCACCTTGGAGGCGCATCATAGTTTGTTTGAGTTTTTCATCTACCTCCTTCTTGGAGATTTCTTTATTATTAGAACGGTTGCCTCTTCTATTGCCACCGCCGCCTCTATTGCCGCCGCCTCTGTTGTTGTCTCTGTTATTATTATTATTATTATTGCTATTATTATTACTGTTATTGCCACCGCCTCTGTTGTTGTCTCTGCTATTTCCGGTAGCTACTTTTTTGCGTCTGCGTCTGCGTTTTTGTGATTTGCTTTCGCCGTCTTTGTTGTTGTTGTTGTTGTTGTTGTTATTATTATTGTTATTGTTATTTTGTTTGTTGTTATTATTACCGCTTTTTTTCTTGTCTTTACGTTTTCTGGATGGTTCTTTTTTGAATTTGGATGGGTCAATTTTGCCCAATACTTTTACGCCTTTTAAGGTCGGAGTTTCGGCGCGATACATTTCGGGTTCTACGTATTGTTGTGTTGTTTTTGTGGGTTTTTCTTTGGGAACTTCCGGTTTTTGCTGCTTGACTTGTTCCTTTTTCGGTGCTTCTTTCTTCTGTTTTGCCACAGGTTCTTTTTTCTTTGCCGGTGTTTCTTTTTTCGGGGGTGTTTTTTTCTTCTTTTTCTTGCCTGCTCTTTTGAGTTCTTTCAAGTCCATTTTATCTACTACTTTGAGTCCGTCCAATTTGGGCGTTTCTATCATTTCCGGCTCGGCATCTTTCTTCTTTACGGCAACAGGAACCTCCTCTACAGATTCGGATATTTCCGGTTGTGGCTCCGGTTCCGGTTTAGGCTCTGGTTTAGGTTCCGGCTTGGGTTTAGGTTTGGCTTTGGCTTTAGGCTTGGGTGCAGGCTCCGGTTCGGGTATCGGTTCGGGAGTAGGTTCTATAATAGGTTCTTCTTCAATTATAGGCGGCACATCAACCTCTTCGAGTAGTTCGGGAACGTCTATTTCTTCTTCGATTAGGGGTTCGGGAGCTACCTGAACAGGTTCGGGTGTAGGTTCCGGCTCTGCTACAGCAACTTCGGGCTCGGCTTCCGCCTCTTTTTCTTTGGTTTTGTTACGTGTGCCTATGATAAGTTGGTCGGCTTGCTCCTTGATAGCCACAGAACTGCTAAATTCTTCGAGGAGATTGGAATACATATCATTGGTGACTTTCGCTGTTGGCTTATTTTCAATAGAGAACCCATTAGCATTGAGATGCTCTACGATGGTGCCGATACCAACATTAAGTTCTGATGCAACCTTGACTAGACGTTTCGCCATATTTATTTTTTATTGTGCCGTTTTTTGAGTGATAATTTGGTTGTTAAGTAACCAGTAAATTGTTTGATTGCCAAATTATTGTAGTGATTTCCTGTTTTATAAAAATCTTTACTAAAAAACGGCTACTGCCTGCATTTCGCAGACTTATTTTTTTGCGGTCATAGTGAGACAAAAATATCCTTACAATGTTGACATGATTATTTTTTGTCTCGCTATTTTTTAGATATACATACTGACGACTTTAGTATATTTAGTCGTCATATAAATTTTATTTTTTATTAATTTAAAAATAGATAAATTTTATTTTTGCTAAATATTGTCATTCAAGTTAAGCGTATTTCATTTGCATTATTATATTTTTTAATTTAAAAATAAAAAAACGCGAATTTGTGTTATTTGTATTTTCGATAATTAGAAAATATTTTTATCGAATTTTTACTTTAATTAAAATAAAAAAAATAACCGCTTGACTAAGGATAAAATAATTTAGTCAACATCTCCTTCAAACTCTGAGGATAATACTCTTATTACCTCATCTATAGTTTCTTCTTCAAGGTCGGTACGACGAATGATTTCTTCTTTGCTCAAAGCGAGTACGCTGCGTGCGGTATCGCATCCGACAGATTTGAAGGCATCAATCACCCACTGGTCAATTTCGTCGTTAAATTCATTTAGCTCTACATCATCAATCACCTCGTCGGTATCGCGGTATACATCTATTTCGTATTCGGTCAATCGGCTGGCGAGTTTGATATTCAAACCACCTTTTCCGATAGCGAGCGATACTTGGTCGGGGCGCAGATAGACGGCTACCCGACGTGCTTCGTCGTCAAGTTCTAATGAGGTGATTTTGGCGGGCGTAAGCGCGCGCTGAATCAACAGTCCCTCATTATTAGTATAGTTGATAATATCAATATTTTCGTTGCGTAGCTCACGCACGATACCATGTATACGCGAACCTTTCATCCCTACGCATGCCCCTACGGGGTCAATGCGGTCGTCGTAAGATTCGACGGCTACCTTGGCGCGTTCGCCGGGCATACGGACAATTTTTTTGATGGTAATGAGTCCGTCCTCGATTTCAGGAACTTCTTGTTCGAGGAGTTTTTCGAGGAATGTATTGTCGGTACGAGAGAGGATAACAACAGGGTTGTTATTCTTCATCTCTACTTTACGTATAATTGCGCGTACAAGTTCACCTTTTCGGAAAAAATCACCTTTAATCGTCTCATTTCGAGGCAATACGAGTTCATTGCCCGTTGTATCGTCCAATACGAGGATGTCGCGTTTGAGGATTTGATGCACCTCGCCGAGTACCACATCGCCGACCCGTTGGGAGTAGCGGCGATAGATGTCATCTTTCTCCAATTCCAAAATCCGCGAAATGAGTGTCTGACGTGCAGCCATAATCGCTCTGCGTCCGAAGTCTTTGAGGAAGAGTTGTTCATAACATTCCTCGCCTACCTCATAGTCTTCCTCAATGGTGAGGGCATATTTGAGATGTACCTCAGTGTTGCCGTCTTCAATTTCGGCACCGTCTTTTACGATGTCGCGCACTCGCCAGAGTTCAAGGTCACCTTTGTCGGTATTGACAATGACCTGAAAATTATCATCAGAGCCGTATTTTTTGCGAATCAATGTGCGAAATACATCTTCCAAAACACGCACCATCGTGGGGCGGTCTATGTTTTTCATTTCCTTAAACTCGGAAAACGAATCGACTAAATTGATGCTCATAATTTTATTAGTAGCGAGTAGCGAGTGACGAGTAGCGAGTAAGAGTTGTCCTTATGCACTCCTTACTCGCTACTCGCTGCTCGTTACTCATTAAAAACTTATTTTTACGATAGTCTGCTTGATATGGTCAAATGGGATGACCGTTTCGACTATTTGTTTGATTTTCTTTTTGCCTTCTTTACTCGTCTTTTCCTGTTCTATGGTGACGCTTTGTTCATTGACGGCGATGAGTTTGCCGGTTTCGGGCTTACCTTCGTGGAGGCGGATTTCTACCTTTCTGCCGATATTTTTGAAGTATTGTCGCTTGACTTTGAGTGTACCCACTCCCGGCGACGATACATCTAAGGTATATTTTTCGCCCATCCAACCTGCCTCATCAATATGCTCCTGAAGGTAGCGATTGAGGGGCTTGAGTTGGTCAATATACAAATTAGAGTCGCTTTCAATGAACACTTCCATTCTGTTGGGGGTCGTCATTTTGATGTCTACGATAAAAAAATCTTTATATTCCTCTTCTGCCTCAAATTTATCTTCAAGCAAGCCCCTTACGTTCTCTATAATTTCTTTCATGATAATGTTGAATGAATGAATTTTGAATATTCACTTTTTCCAATCAAAACCTTTTAATTGTGTAAACACGATTTTTGATAGGATAATTCTGTTTTTTTCACAAAAAATAAATGTTGATAATTAATTAAAAACATTCAGACTTCATTCATTTGAAATTCAGAATTAAATCCATTAGGTCAAAAAAAAATAAAATCAACATTTTTCCGCGCCTATTTTTCACTCAAAAAAGAGTGGTGCTGCACGTTGTCGATTTTATTCTTCGCAATACTTAACCAAGCAAATTTTATGTTTTCATTTAAAAAAAACATAAATAACAAAATGTTTTACTTGCTCACTATCAATGTGTTTGTACCTTACATCTAAAAGAATTGAAAGAAATTAAACATATCAAGTACCCATTAAAAAATCTAAAATTTCTCAACTGACACCACTTGCTTTAATCAACTTACAAATAAAAAAGGGGACACTCGTCCCCTTGCCTATATACAAGTTGCTGCAAAGATAAGTATTTTCTTTCTATTTTCCAAGTTGCGATTTTTCCGATAAGCGATTTTTTTTAATAAATAAAAAATCGAAAAGAACCGCCGTTCCACGCCCCAACACAGAATGTAAAATCCAAGCCACTTGAATCCTCAACATATTTTCCATAAATTTACAATACGTATATGGACAAAATTAATCTTATATTTATAATTATGAAAAATATCTTTGCACTCATCTTGATAATCACTTTTCTCAATATTCAGCTAAATGCCCAATGCTACGAATTGGTCTGGCAAGACGAATTTAACGGCACAACCGTTGACGACACCAAATGGACTTACCAAAATGGTGCGTGGAATGGTTCAAACGTCCAAAATTGTTACGACCCTGCCAATACTTCCGTTTCGGGCGGTTCGCTGCTCATCGAAGCAAAGCATGAGCTGGGTTTTGACTGCTTTGGTTCGCCCAGAGATTTTACTTCCGGTTTTATACAGACCAAAAACAGGATAGATTGGACTTTCGGACGCTTTGAGGCGCGTATCAAAATGCCCGCTTCCAACAGTACTTGGCCCGCCTTCTGGATGAGTCCGCAAAACGCTGTATATGGACCTTGGCCCCAAAGCGGCGAAATTGACATCATGGAAGTCAGAGGTCACGACATGACTAGATCCAACGGTAATGCTCACTGGGGCAATAATGCCGGAGATAGGCAACAAGACAAACAAGTCTACACTTTTCCGGCAGGAAACGGGGCAGACAATTGGCATATTTATACCGTAGAATGGTCTTTGGGGCAGTTGGATTTTTATATTGACGGCAATTATTACGGCACCATCAATAACTTTGATGAACCCAATGCCACTACGCATCCCGGACCTTTCGACATCGGTTTTTATCTGCGACTCAATGTAGCGGTAGGCGGTACTTTCCTGAATGCCCCCTGGGACGATGCTAATAATGGTATCGCCCAATTGCCCGCTACAATGGAGGTGGATTGGGTGCGGGTGTATCAAGATTTGGGCAACTGCCCTCCCCTAGAATGTGAGTTGGTACAAAACGGCGGTTTTGACAACGGCACTACGGATTGGACGCTTTTTCAATTTGGCTCGGCAAGCGGTAATCTATCCATTGAAGCGAATGGTTACGCCAAAGTTGATGTCACAAATGCGGGTACAAGTACTTGGCATTTGGCTCTACGCCAAGCGGGTTTATTTTTGGAAAATGGCAAAACTTACTACCTGCGTATGCAAGCCTATGCCGATGCACCCCGCGATGCCCCTATAATTATCAGCAAATCAGATGGCTCTCAATATGCTTACATCGGTCAATCGCTGACCACTACGCCCACCGTTTACGAGCATCAATTTACAATGAATGATGTTACGGATGTCAATGCCGTTTTTGGTTTGAATGTAGGAACTGATTTGACAACTGTATATGTTGATAATATCAGCATTAGCGAGATTCCGGCGGGTACGGCTTGTGACGACGGCGATGTCTGCACCGTCAACGATGCCTATGATGCGACTTGCAATTGTATCGGTACTTACGTGGATGCTGACGGTGACGGATATTGCGCTGCCAATGACCCCGACGATAATGACGTTTGCAATCCCGACACCTGTATTCCGCCACAATGCGAGTTGGTACAAAACGGCGATTTTGACAACGGTACTACGGATTGGACGCTTTTTCAATTTGGCTCGGCAAGCGGTAATCTATCCATTGAAGCGAATAGTTTCGCCAAAGTTGATGTCACAAATGCGGGTACAAGTACTTGGCATTTGGCTCTACGCCAAGCGGGTTTATTTTTGGAAAATGGCAAAACTTACTACTTGCGTATGCAAGCCTACGCAGATGCACCGCGCGATGCCCCTATAATTATCAGCAAATCGGGTGGCGCACAATATGCTTACATCGGTCAATCGCTGACGACGACACCGACCACTTATGAGCATCAATTTACAATGAATGATGCTACGGATGCCAATGCCGTTTTTGGCTTGAATGTAGGAACTAATTCGACGACGGTATATGTTGATAATATCAGCATCAGTGAGGCACAAGATACCACTTGCGACGACGGCGATGCTTGCACGATAAATGACATCTATGATGCAACTTGCAATTGTATCGGCACTTACGTGGATGCTGACGGTGACGGATATTGTGCCGCCAATGACCCCGATGATAATGACGCTTGCAATCCTGACGACTGCGGTTTGGGCGATTGTGAGTTGGTGCAAAATTGGAATTTTGATAACGGTACTGCCGATTGGACGATGTATCAACACAGTTCGGCAATCGGCAATCTTTCTATTTTGGGAAATGGTGATGCTAAAATTGATGTCATCAATGCAGGTACAAGTAGTTGGCATCTCGCCCTGCGACAAACGGGTTTGACCATAGAAAATGGCAAGACCTATCAAATCAAACTCTTGGCATATGCGGATGCGGCACGTAGCTGCCCGATAATTATCAGTCAAGCGGGTGGCGCACAATACACCTACATTGCCCAATCGCTGACCACTACACCCACCCTTTATGAGCATCAATTTACGATGAATAATGCTACCGACACCAATACTTATTTCAATTTAAATGTAGGAAATAACTCAACAGATGTGTATGTGCGTGAAGTAAGTTTGTCGGAAGTTGATTGTATATCTTCCTCCTCTCCCAACTGCCCGACAATAGAAAATCTTACAGGAAATGCCACTACAAATGCTATTCATCATGCCGCACAAACCGTCAGTTCGGATGCGACGATTAATGCAGATGTCATTTATAAGGCAGGTGATGAGATAGAATTGAAAAGCGGTTTTTCGACGAATCCAGTGAATAATTTTACGGGGGAAATTGAGGATTGCGATGGGAATTAAGAACATGTTTTTTTATAAAAAATGATGTATCTTTGAAAAAAATCGAGATCATCTAAGAATTTAGTGCAACGTAAAACGATTTTGTAAATCATTCTGCGGAAATGCTCGTTTTTGCTTGACGATTTACAAAATCGTTTTACGTTTATCTTGCATTATCTAATTCTTATATGTGATAAAAAACGTTATTAAGTTAGACATATGGTTAATACCGAAATACTAAAATTCAATATAATTGATACAATAATGCAGATGGATAGTGAATTGCATCTATCTGAAATACATGATTTTATCAAGGAAAAAAACATGATGAATAATGATGTTAATGGAACATCAATAGAAACGATTACGATAGAATCTGGCGTTTCGCTTCAAGAAATTGAAAAGAGACAAACCATTCATAAAATGACTTTTGAGGAAGTAGAAAAAATGTTTAAAGCAGAAGAATGGGAACAAACATTGGAAGAATTAATCTGCCGCGAATTTTAACCTAAAACTACTAACTACAGATAAAGATTTTAGCCACCTCAAAGACACACATCTTGACTTAGAATTTATTGATTTACAATCATTAACAAATTAATTATAAGATAAGCGCAAGAAACACTTACAGGGTAAACGTAATACAGACATTCCTGCCCGTACCACCCCAAGTATAGACAGGAATGTATTTACACAAACCAACTCATCACTCGTTTTCTATCCGAATCATTTGCCTGAACATGTATAAATTCATTCGTATTACAATCATAGCGATAATCCTGCGCCCATGATTTGTGGTGAATTTCGAGTGCGCGTACTGCGTCAATGATGGTTTCGATGTCTTCGTCGGTCATGGTTGGGTGGAGTGAAAGGCGTATCCAACCGGGTTTTTCGGAGTTGTCGCCATTATCTATTTTACAGGTAATACTATTGGAATAATGCTCTGATACATTCAACAAATAATGTCCATACGTACCCGCACAGGAACAGCCGCCGCGCACTTGTATGCCATAGCGGTCATTGAGTAGTTTTACGCCCAAATTATAATGAAGGTCGTCTATATAAAATGAAATCGCGCCGAGTCGGTCTTCTATATTATCGGCGAGGATGTGGAGAGTAGGCATTTCCCGAAAAGCAGTAAAAATACGTTGAGTAAGTTCGTGTTCGCGTTTGAGGATGTTTTGTACGCCCATTTGCTCCTTCAATTGGATGCTCAATGCTGCGCGAATGGTCTGTAAAAATGCAGGTGTACCACCATCTTCGCGTGCTTCGATATCTTCAAAAAAGCGGTGTCCGCCCCAGGGATTGGTCCATTTGACAGTACCGCCGCCGGGGTTGTCAGGCACTTTATTGGTGTACAAAGACGAACAAAAAACCAAGACACCCGGCGTACCCGGACCACCCAAAAATTTGTGTGGAGAGAAATAAATGGCATCCAATTTTTCAAGCGGGTCGGCGGGGTGCATGTCAATATCTACGTAAGGCGCAGAGCAAGCAAAATCGACAAAACAATAACCTCCTTCCTGATGTATGCGTCGCGCAATTTGGCGATATGGGGAGAACACTCCTGTCACATTGGAGCAAGAAGTAATGGCTGCAATTTTGATTTCGCGGTCTTTATATTGTTCCAATAATTCATCAAAATGCACCATATCAACCAAGCCGTCGGCATTGGGATGGATACATTCTACATCAGCAATAGTCTCAATCCACGAAGTTTGGTTGGAGTGATGTTCCATGTGTGTGACGAAGACAATCGGGCGTTTTTCGCGGGGAATGGTGAGGTGTTTTTCGAGTTTTTCGGGAACTTTCAAACCCAAGATTCGCTGAAATTTATTGACCACACCTGTCATACCCGACCCGGATGACACAAGAATATCATGCGCTGTCGCGTTGACGTGTCGCTTGATGATTTCGCGTGCTTCGTGGTAGGCAATTGTCATGGATGTGCCTGTCACAGTAGTCTCCGTATGTGTATTGCCGATAAAAGGAGCGACCTCATAACGCATCTTTTTCTCAATTGTTTCGTATAACCTACCACTGGCTATCCAATCTGCATATATGATTTTTTTTCTGCCGAATGGTGTATCAAATTCAACATCCTGGCCAATGATATTCTTGCGAAAGTGCGTAAAGTGTTTTTTTAAGTCAAATTCAGGTCTAGTCAGTGTATTCATAATAAAGATTTTAATAAGACATTGGACGAGAGAGGGAAGTATTTTTAGTGGTTTTTATTCGGAATTTGGAAATTAGGGAAGACGAAAAAAACTTTTTGGATGCACTATTTATTTTCTGTCTCCCGTCTTACATCTTTCATGCAAAATTAAGGTTTTTTTATTTTAGATGTGAATCTATATGTCAAAATAAATATCTTTAGAGGTCATAGACAACGGAATTTTATTTTTTTCGTCTAATATCAAAATAACATTTCTGATATTTGCCACCACATACAATTATTTATTTTTAATACAAATTATTTAAATGAAAACGATAACAATTTTCTTCCTGCTATTTTGTTGCGTATCCGGTTCAATTGCCCAAACTGCCGAAGCGTGGCATTCTTATGAAAAAGCCTTGAATCAATATAATGCTGAAAAATACGATTTTGCTATTCCGTATTTACATGAGGCGATAGAGGCATCGCCCGATTTTACGGATGCTTATCATATGTTGGCGGTGTGTTATGATGAAGATGGCGATGTCAAAAAAGCGATTAAAAATTATGAAAAAGTAGTTGCAGAAAAAAATGATGAGAAAGCCTTATACAATCTCGGACTTTTATATCTATCTGATAATCAAAAAGATAAAGCATTGATGGCTTTCCGAAAATCTGTTGCTTTATCACCGAATTATAAAAAACCCTTGCAGCAATTGGCTTTGTATGAAGGTGAATCGGGCGAGGCGAATGGAGATGTTTTTGAGGGGACAACAAATGAGCAATATGTTGATTTGTACAGTGTTGTGGATTTGTATGAGCAAGGCATGTTTCAACAAGCAATTGACCAATCGCACAAAATTCGTCCCTCGGATGTGGATGCAAAGGTGTTTTATATGCGCGGGATTTGTTATGAAAAATTGAAGGATAAAGATGCCGCGATTGAAGAGCATTTTAAGGCGGTAGGCTTTGACAATACTTATTTGGATGCCTACATTCGATTGGGTTTATTGCATTTTAATAAATCGGATTATTCGGAGGCGTATAAGCACTTTAGCCAGGCATCGGATTTGGACGAAAATGATTATGAATTGATACAACATGCAGGTCGCTCGGCTTATTATGCAGAGCGTTATGATGATGCTATTGCGGGGTTCAATGCCTATTTGGAGCAGCAACCGCGGGATGGTGAAGCGCATTATCTACTGGCAGCCGCTTATTTGCAAAAAGGGAATGAGGCACGGGCGCGTCAGCACATAGATATGTCGGCAGACTTGGGTTATGATAAGGCGATTGAGAAAATTTCAGGGCAATTTATCAAAGATGAAAGTATGAAAGATGCTGCTATTCCCACATCGGAGCGTATGAGCAAAAAGGAGCTAAAAGCAGCCCGAAAAAGAGCAAAGTCAGATAAATAGTTGCGGTTACGAGTTGTGGGTTGCGAGTTTTTGGGTGTTTGTTTTTTGATTGGGTAAAAGGTCTGCCATTTGTTGTATATCAATGGTATTGGCGCAGTTGAAGTGTTGTTTGGGACAGTTTTTTTTGCCATGTAATCCACAAGGGCGACAGGGGAGTTTTTCGGTGCTTTGGATGATGTGTGACTCATCCGAGAGGGGTCCAAAACCAAAATCGGGTATAGTGGAGCAGTAAACTGCGGTTACGGGGGCGTTCATGGCAGAGGCGAGGTGCATGGGTGCAGAATCGTTGGTATAAGTCATCCGCGCACTGTTTATGAGGACTGCGGATTGGAGTAGGGTGAGTTTTCCGGCGAGATTATGGATATTGGGATGATAGGAAGTGGTTTTTATCATTTCGCAAATGCAGCCGTCGGCGGGACTACCGATGAGGAGAACGTTGAGGTCGAATGGCAGGGCTTGGGTGAGTTGAATCCATTTTTCGGCGGGCAATTGCTTGGTATGCCATACTGATGCGGGTGCTATACAAATGTAATTTTCTGACAGATAGGGACTTACCGTTTCAAAATCATCGTCGGAGGGATAGAGTGCCGGGCGTACAAATTCGCTATTGGTGAGATGCTCAATGAGTTGGAGGTTGCGGTTGACTTCGTGTGTACTGTTTCCTAATTGGTGTTTTATTTTTTTATTATAAAAAAAAGAAAAAGGATTTTTGTCGAAACCAATACGCTCGTTTGCCTTGCTAAATGCCGTCAAAAAACCGGAGGCAGCAAAGCGGTGAGGGTTGATGACTGCATCGTATTTTCGTCGGCGAATTTTACGGGCAAGTTGGAGCAGATGTTTGTATTTTTGTTGTTGTTTATCCCAAATTAAGATGTCGCGCAGCTTGGGATGTTCTTCCAAAAGACTTTCATTTCCTTTTCTGACCAAAAAATCTATATCAGCATAAGGATAATGTGCGTGTAGTTTTTCGATAATGGGTGTTGCCAAAATAACATCGCCAATGAAGGCAGTCTGAATGATGAGAAATGATTGCATTAAACTTAATACTGAAATTTGAATGAGTGAATTTCAAATGCTCTAATAGTCTGATTATCAATAAGAAGTCCAATGATACAAAATTTTTTAGAATAAGTTTGTTTTAAGTAAAAATAAAATAATAACTCCCGCATTTGGAAGGCTTCTTTTGTGCTAGGCGAATTGCTTTGTTAAAAGTGGATATTTGAATATTTAGACAGCCATTTTTCATAAAAACATTCGCCTTGCAATACTCCCTATTTCACTCGAACATCTCTGAGAATCCCGATAGCTCTAAATACAATAGTCCGTACAATTTTTATTAAAATAATAAAAACCGCACGAACTATTATATATTGTTATGGGATAAATTTCAGTTAAAACATATTTTAAGAAATACTGCCATGCCTAATAATAACAGTTTTTTCATTCAAGCTAATCGAAATAGCTCTATTTCCCTTTATTGAGCGTCCTTCCGATGTTCCATTTTTAGCACTAATCACTAAAATATCATCACTTTCAGAACGCCCTTCCAGAATATTGCTCGCGCCGATTACCTGCGATGTCTTTTCACCTTTAATAGAACGCCCTTCCAGAATATTGCTCGCGCCGATTACCTGTGATGTCTTTTCACCTTTAATAGAACGCCCTTCCAGAATATTACTCGCGCCGATTACCTGCGATGTCTGTTCGCTTTCGGTAACCACAAACTCTACTGTCTGAAACTGATTAGCCCGACACGCACTCCGCCCAATAACTTCATTAAGCAGATCGCCACGAAAGATTTTAAGATGATTACCATCTGTCCAGATAGTGATGCCTGTTTTTCGCAGATTAACGATTTTAGTGGAATTTTTTGTACCATCAGAGATTCTGAGGTTTTTGTTTTTCATCAATTTTACTTGTACTTTGTTCTTGTCAAACGAATTAACAT
This sequence comes from uncultured Saprospiraceae bacterium, assembly GCA_937967535.1. Taxonomy (GTDB): domain Bacteria; phylum Bacteroidota; class Bacteroidia; order Chitinophagales; family Saprospiraceae; genus JAHDEO01. Next base: position 8,194 of record CALCMV010000199.1, on the reverse strand, counting down.
TTGCCTTTTTCATAGTTTTGGTTGTTTTTAGGTAACTATTTATCACGACTAAGGGTAAAAATAAAACTAACCTAGAAGAACATAAGGGTTACAGAGTCTTTTCTTACAAATTTTAGTTTTCTGTCAATTTGGTTTTAATGTCCTCCGTGTTTTCAGTGGTAAATAATTACATTTTTAAATTAACAAATAATTACTTTAAGTTGCAGAACAACTTTGCTTCCTGAGTACTGTTATTATGTAGTTACGTTTTGTAGATAAAATTTTACATAAAATAGTTGCTTTTTAAGATTTTTTTCACCATTGCTTTCTTGAACGCAAAAATCATTCACAAAATTTCCAAAAACAAAACAAAAACGATAGAACTATCAGAAAGTCAAATTATTATATTTAAAATTAACATTGCATAACACATTGATAATTAAAACTAATACAAAGCTATTTTGTAAATATTGCTCCAATTTGTAACTGAAAAAAAGGCGCATTTTTTTTGCTATTTTTTTATAAAAAATACGAAAATTCTTAGTTTTACGCTGTATATTTCTCTATAATATAATAGAAAAATTTGTTGAATGTATCAAAAAAACCACCTTGAATTTTCAAAATACGAGGTAAATGTCCTAGCCATTTTCACTAAAAATCTTCAAAAAACATTCGTATTATAATGAAAACAGTAAACGACATATTGCTGCTTGGCGACCCGCGATTGTACGAAAAGTGCGCTCCCATACGCAGAGAAGAACTGCCACTCCTAGCCGATTGGGTGGCAGATTTGCATAGTGCAATGGAAGATATTCGGCGCAAATATCAATTTGGTCGTGGAATCGCTGCCCCTCAAATCGGTATAATGAAACGCCTGTTTTATCTCAATCTGGACAAAGCCTATATCATCATCAATCCCGAAATCAGGGAGGCGAGTCAAGAGATGTTTGAGCTATGGGACGACTGCATGAGTTTTCCGAATTTGTTGGTAAAAGTCCAACGCCATCAATCATTGACCTTACATTATCTCGACGAAAATTGGCAAGCAAAAACATGGCACGTTCAAGATGATATTTCCGAACTCATTCAGCACGAATACGACCACCTCAATGGCGTACTTTGCACTATGCGAGCCATTGATGAAAAGTCCTTTAAATGGAGATGATAAGTAGTTTAAGTTTAAGTTTAAGAATAAGAATAAGTTTAAGTTTAAGAACAAGTAGTTTTGACCAATTATTTGTTGCGAGTTGCCTAAGTGAAAGAAATTAAATAAATTCGACACTTTTGCGGTGGGTGCATCTCAAATTGTCGCATATACAAAAGTGTAAAGTATTTTCAATTGATATGATTTTGGTCTTTCACCCAAATTCTATAAGGTTTTCGAAAACCTTATAGAATTGATTACCAGAATGTTATCACCAATTTTCATAGTTTGATTCTTGTCGAATTTTTTATTTTTACCAAACAAAACTATAATTTTTCATTTGGTAAAAATAAAAATGCGACAATTTGAGATGCACCCTTTGCGGTATATTTTTACATTTTATAATGTATGATAAGCGAAAGTGAGGAATAATGTTTAATTTTGTTGAAATTAACCACACACTACAAAACAATAGCACTACCACATACAGTACCACAACATATATAATCATGAAAATAGCCATAGGCTGCGACCACGCCGGATTTCCCTACAAAAAGGCGGTGACAACATTATTAGAAAATAAAAAAATCGCCGTACTTGACCATGGAACGAACTCTCTGGATTCGGTAGACTATCCCGACTTTGTACATCCGGTAGCCAATGATGTAGAATCCGGCACTGCCCAACTCGGCATCGTTATCTGCGGTAGTGGCAATGGAGTAGCCATCACTGCCAATAAACATGCAGGCATCCGTGCTGCACTCTGTTGGAACACCGAACTCGCTGCCCTTGCCCGTCAGCACAACAACGCAAATGTCATTGCCATTCCCGCCCGCTTTATTTCAGAAGAAAAAGCAGTAGAAATGGTCGAAATATTTATCAATACCCAATTTGAAGGCGGACGACACGCACGTCGCGTTGGCAAGATTGCTTGTTCGCTTCGCAACTCGTGATTCGTTTTTTGCAAATACAAGCACGTTTTTTGCAGTTTGAAAAATAACAGGCTCTTATTTCATTACAACATTTTAGCATTGTCATAGCTATGAAAAACCAAGTTATCATACTGTTGCTCCTCATTTCCACTATTGCTTACGGGCAGTCAGATACGCTCGTTATGGAAAGCGTGACTTACGACACCTTGATTACGGTGCGAGTTGTCAAAAAAACAATGGTCGAAAAGACCGTCAACGGGCGCAAAGTTACCGATGTCAAGCAAGAGGAAACGATTGCTTCGGAGGAATTGCTTTTCAAAGACAAAAAAGCACCTCGCATAAATGAGCGACGCATCACTGCCAACAGACCCAACCGCACCCGACCGCCAATGGTCGAAAACCAGCCGTCAAAATCCGGGCTTGGCGTATCGGTCATTCCTTCGGGGCAGGTAAAATCAAACGAAGAAGTCATCGTACCGACGGCACCGAAAATGGGTGATTATTACTTCCCGGTAATAGATGAAGCCAGCCGATTTGCCAATACCATTATGGCAACAGATTTGGAAAAACACGCTATGATTTTGGCTTCCGACGAATACGAAGGACGCGAAACAGGCAAAAGCGGTCAACAAAAAGCCGCCGAATACATTGCCAATCATTTCAAAACACTCGGACTACCCGATTTGGGAGAGGAAAACACCTATTTTCAAACCTATCCATTAAAAGGAGAAGCTTGGGAAGCAGATGGCATCAAGATAAAAGTCAACGGCAAAACCTACAAATATCTGGAAGATTTCTATGCCTTTCCTTCCTCCAATCGTAGTCGTTCCAAATTGGATGCGAAAGAAGTTATCTTTCTTGGTTATGGTATCGACGACCCAAAATATAGCGATTACAAGGGGCAAAATGTCAACGGAAAAGTCGTCTTGGTCTATCCCGGCGAACCGCAGGATGCCGCAGGCAATTTTCATATTAGCGGTACACAAAGCCCTTCGGAATGGACGACAAATTGGCAGTCAAAATTGCAGGCAGCCCGCAAAAACGGTGTCAAAACCCTGCTCATCATAGAGCCGAATGTACGCATCAATGCCGCACAATTTGCTTATCAATTGACCGAACCCAATTTGGTATTGGGCAATAGAAATTCGGCGCGTAAATATGCCAATAATTGTTACATTTCTACCGATATAGCGCGGGCGATTATGGGAAAAAAAGTGGCTAAAGTCACCAAAGCTCGCAACAAAATACGCGATACCGGCGAGCCGGAAGCCGTCAAATTGAAAACAAAAATTGTCATTCGCCAACAGAAAAATCAGGAAGATATTTTGGCAGAAAATGTATTGGGTTTTATTCGTGGTTCTGACCCCGAATTGAGCGATGAAGTCGTCGTTATCACCGCGCACTACGACCACTTGGGCAGACGCGAAAACGATATTTTCAATGGCGCAGACGACAATGGTTCAGGCACATCTGCTGTACTCGAAATCGCGGAAGCCTTCGCCAAAGCATCCGAAACCAACGCGCAACCTCGCCGCAGCGTCCTCGTCATGGCGGTTTCGGGCGAAGAAAAAGGCTTGCTTGGCTCAGAATATTATGCCAATAATCCGGTGTTTCCATTAAAACAAACAGTCGCCAATCTCAACGTTGATATGATTGGCAGAGTAGATGAAAACCACCTCAATCCGAACTACGTCTATGTCATCGGTGCAGACCGCATCAGTACCGAACTCAATGTCATCAATAAAGCCATGAACGATAAATATACCAAAATAGAACTTGATTATACCTTCAATGCCAAAGATGACCCCAACCGTTTTTACTATCGTTCAGACCATTATAATTTTGCGGAAAAAGGTATTCCCTCTGCCTTCTTTTTCAGTGGCGTTCACGAAGATTATCACCAAATCACCGATACGCCCGATAAGTTGGATTATAAAAAAATGGAACGCATCGCCCGATTGGTTTTCCTGACTGCATGGGAATTGGCAGAACGCGAAAAGCGAATTGTGTCGGATGTGCCGCAGGAGTAAATGGAATCTTTTAAATTTTCATAAGCCACTAGGTAATAAGTTTAAGTTTAAGTTTAAGTTTAAGTTTAAGAACAAGTTTAAGAACAAGTTTAAGAACAAGTTTAAGAACAATTCGACGAGGTTGTTTTGTTCTTCCCCGATTAGCTAACGGGGGCTTCTTGAAAGCGGGAGTTTATCGGGATGAATGAAAAATTTTGAATGATAAAAAATGTTTAATTTATTAATTATTAATTATCAGTAAAAACAAAGTAAAATTTAAATTTATTTGTCATTCATCCCGATAATTATCGGGACAAAATTTGGCGAACACATTATAGTAAACGTTTTATTTCAAATAATTTCTAATCCCATAGCTTGCCAATACGCCTTCACCGGTTGCAGCGGCTACTTGGGCTATAGCCCCTTCCCGACAATCTCCTGCTGCAAAGATTCCTTTAACAGAAGTTTCTGCCAAACCCTTAGTTTTAATAAAGCCTCGTTCATTCAACTCTACTAAATTTTTGAAAGACTCCGTATTCGGTATCAAGCCTATAAAAATGAAAGCACCATCTGCGCTAATCAACTCCTGTTCCTTCGTTTCATTATCCTCAATTAGCAGCCCTTTGAACAATCCATTTTCATCAGCCACAAATTCAACGGAAGTTTTATTCATATAGGTGGAGATATTTTTAATGGAAGGCAATTTTTCGATATAAGTTGCTGATGCCGAAAATTCAGGCATTATATTGATGATTTTCACACTTTTAACAAATCCTGCTAAAAAAATACCTTCCTCTAAAGCAGAATTTCCACCACCCACCACGATAATATCCCGGTCTCTATAAAATGCCCCGTCGCAAGTAGCACAAAAATGTACGCCTGAACCAATCAATTCCGATTCGCCGGCAATGTTCAACTGACGATAGGTAGAACCTGTTGATAATACAACCGACTTGCCTGTATATTCATTGCTCTTCGTCTTTATTTTGAAGTTTCCTTTTTCTTTTTCAATGGCGAGTACATCTTCGCCGGTTTTGATTACTGCACCATATACCCTTGCTTGTTCTTCCATTTTATCCATTAAGGCAGGGCCGGAAATAGAGGTAAAACCCGGATAATTTTCGATTTTCTCCGTTAAAAAAGCATTACCGCCAATGGTTTTCTTTTCGAGAATAAGCGTATCAAATCTATCCCTTTGTGCATAGATTGAAGTAGTCAATCCTGCTGCACCACCTCCAATAATGACGGTATCGAATATATGTTCCTCCTTGATTTGGTCTAATTGAAGTGCTTGACGCAATTCTTCATTTTCAGGCTCGACCAAGACAATATCATCATTAATAAGAATCGTTGGAATTTTTCGTTTTCCATTATTGATTTTGGTAATAATGGGTATCGCCCATTCATTTTCTTTTTTGTCAATTTCGATGTACTGAAAATTGATTTTATTGTCTTTCAAAAATGCTTTTGATTTACGGCAATCAGGACACCAATCTGCCCCATATACAATGACCCGATGATTTTTATTGATACCCAATACGGATGCCAATTCATCATTATCGGGATTGGTATAGGACTTCCCGTTAATGATTAGGGTAGGAATTATGCGTTTGCCTTTATTGATAGATTCTACCAAGCTTGTCGCCGATTTATCTAAATCCACATCAATAAATTCGTAAGCAACATTGTTTTCTTTCAAGAATGTCTTGGCTCTTCGGCAATCAGGACACCAATCCGCCCCGTACAATTTTATTTCGTTCATTTTTATTTTTTACTTTGATGTTTGCTAACTTCAAAATACACGATTACGTATATTTTTCATTCAAATGCCTAAAATTACTATAAAAAGCTGAAAATCACGATAAGCGAGCGTGCAAATTCTCCACAAAAAAACCGCCATCCTACATTGAGTTGCGGAATGGCGGTTGCTTTTGAATTTGTTTTTTGTATTGCATTAGCTTCTTGCTTGGCAGGGTGTACCGCATGAAGTCTTATTTATTGTGTGTAGTTTTTTTATTCAATTGCTAATTTTACTCGTGTTTGTCCGTCTTCATCTTTGAACTCTCGATTAAATACTTTTTTACCAATTATTTCTTGTGCTTTTTTCAAATCTTCTAATTCGCCTCCTAATTCGTATTTATATCTGTTTGATTCTTTTTCATTTTCAGCCTCTAAAAAATCAGAAACATAAATGAAATATTTATCTAAAATATCTTCTAATGGGTACTGATTGTTGTTTCCTTCAGTTTCATTTACTAATTCATAAGAAATTGTCATCCTATATTTTGTGTCGTCTTCATCTTCTGAGTCGAGATATATTCCGTTTTCAATACGTTCAAATCTATCTTTATTGCTATACTTTAAACACTTTTCAATTTGAATATTTTGCATGAAATTATAATCCATTTTTCAAACTTTGTTTTTATAATTTAAGCCGATTTTTATTTTATTTCAAAGCTGTTTAGAATTTTTTCACCGATGTCTTGATATTTATCGAATTCCTCTTTTTCACCTGTTAATGTAAGTACAAATGCTTCATTATCAATTACCCAATAATATTGCTCAATTTTCAAGTTAAAGATTCCTTGTTTTCCTGTATAAATCATCTTTTGATATTCTCGCTCATCCTTCTTTTTTCTTTCACTTGAAATGATTTTTCCTTCCGTCACCATAGTTTTGATTTGACCTTCTGATATTTCTACATATTGGTCTAAATTCAAATCGTAGTCTGTTAAGTCTTGAATTAATAAATTTACATTTTCTTTGAATTTATCGGATTCATTTAATAATGGGCTGAACAAAATAAAACTTGTTCCCATTTGCCCACTTTTATTGACTTCCCAATTGGATGGATACTTTATCGCATATTTATCTTCAGTTAGAGATTCCCAATCAATTATCTTTTCAGTTTGGCTTTCTGATTCAATTATCTTTTTAGTTTGGCTTTCTGATTCAATTACTTTTGTTTGTACGCAGGCGATTGTACTTATTGTCAATGCCAAAAATATTACTATTTGTATTCTGTTCATTTTTTTCTTTTTAATTGAGAGAACGCTCTCGCATAGCCGCAATAATTTTCCATTTAAATGCCTAAAATTACCATAAAAAGCTGAAAATCACGATAAGCGAGCGTGCAAATTCTCCATAAAAAAACCGCCATCCTACATTGAGTTGCGAAATGGCGCTTGCTTTTACTTTAACAAATATCTCAAATCCCACTCTTTTTTATTGTGCCTATTCTATTTCTAATCCTATTTCATTCATCATATCTCTTGCGGAAATTTCGCATATTTTTTTATTTTGCAAATGCTAAATTAACGTGAATAGAACGTTTTTTTGTTTTTTGTAAAATTATTAAATAAGCAAATAGTACTCGGCGCAAGCCGGAGGCATTACGCTACGGTGCGCTGTGGTTTGGTAACAATCGTCGGGGAGCTACAAATTGAACTGAAATAAATAAGAAAAATAGTAGTATATATTTTTTTATTTATTGAAATTGCATAATGGAAAGATAGTTCTTTTTGGAGAGTTTTGAGTAATTTTTTGTCACAAAAAACAATTTTATAATATGTTAAATTTTATAAATAAAAATAAAAAAACTCCGAAAAATTTGGTCAATTAGTTTTTTTTTTTTTGTAAATTGCATTGTAAACGAACAAATTAATCAATAGAACAAGACAATACACCAAAATGAAAAGATCCACTAAAATAACTTAAAGAACGGTCTTATCATTTTTTAGCTACTACACCAACAACAGTTTCGATACCACTACCGAAAGCATATCAATTTAGTTTGAATGTTAACGGACATGGTATATTTATTGTAAAATAATAAAATATTTGTTATGTAATCAAAAACAAAAAAGCCGTGCCGCCTTCGCTAGAAAGCCACACGGCAAAGCTTTCGCAGCCTAAGCTTAGTCAGACTGCAATTACTTTTTTACAAACAATTTTAAAACCACCCAAGGATGTTGCACACATTATACGGGGGGTTTTAGAATACAAATTTAAGATTTATTATGAAAATCACAATCAATCAATGGTTTTTTAGAGGCTTTTGTCTTATTTTATTAGGAATGTTCGCTACAAATATTGGCGCACAACATTACAAAAATCTTTCACAAGAAGAA
>CALCMV010000198.1 GCA_937967535.1 uncultured Saprospiraceae bacterium | reverse complement strand
CCTGTTTCTTTGTCGGGCTTTTATCATTATCCGCCGCTTGGTGCGCCTTTACCCTTGACTATTGCGGCTGCTCCTTTGGTGCTTTTTAGCTTGTTGGGGCTTTTGATTTGGAAAGGGCGAAAATCGCGTTTGTTGGTTTTTTCTATCGTATTTTTCACCTTGAGTTTGTTGCCTGTTTTGCAGATTATTCCTGTTGGTAGTTCGGTAATTTCGGAGCGATATACTTATCTGCCTTATGTGGGTTTGGGTTTTGGTCTAGCAGGTTTTGTATTGTTTTTAATGGAAAAATATCCCAAACAATTACCCATTCAGGCGGCTGTAATGGCGGCACTTTGTACGCTGTTGGCATTGGGTACATGGCAGCGTTGTGGGGTTTGGGAAAATGATGTCACTTTTTGGTCGGATGTTATCAAAAAACAACCGCTTGCTATCAACGGACACACGCATTTAGGGACTTATTATCGGGAAAATCACGAACCAATGAAAAGTCTCGAATACTATAATCGTGCGCTTGATATTCACCCCGAATTTGGGGAAGCACTCGCGGGTAAAGCATTGGTTTTGTATGATTTAGATGATTTTGAAAATGCTGAAACATATTTTACAAAAGCCATTCAACAGATGCCCGAATTACCAATTTTGTATTTGTTCAGAGCAAAAAATCGGGTAAGACGCGAGCAGTACAAATTGGCTTTGGAAGATTTTGATACTTGCCTTAAAATGGGCATAAATACTGCCGAATTATTCAATCACCGCGCCTTTATTTACGCGATGCAAAATGACTATGACGCAGCTTATGAAGATTGGAAGACGGCAGTTCAACTCGGCTCGCAAGATGCTACTGTTTTTTTCAATTTGGGCAAGCATTATCAGGCATCAGGTAATTATGAAAAATCCCTCGAATACCTCAAAAAAGCAGTCAGCCTTGACCCCGAAGCCGAACAGTTTAAATTGACATTGGATAGCGTAGAACAAGTTTTGAAATTATGAAATTCTAAGTGATAACACTAGCTATTTTGTGTGCATTTTCATATTTTAAATAAAACAAAAAAACGGCACGAAACTTACGTTTCGCACCGTTCATATTTTTTATCTAAAAAATGAAATGAATGATAGTGAAAAATTTTGCGAAGCAAAATTCAATCAAAAATCAAAAATCACTCCATCAAAAATCATTTCATTCGCTATCTTCAGTTTTCTCTGACTTGGCTTTCTTTCGTTTTGGTACAACGATAGTCAAAATCGCTTCGTCTTTTGCCAAATCTGCTTTGATAGTTTGCCCTTCACCAATATCTTCATTCAAGATGGCTTCGGCGAGCGGGTCTTCGAGATACCTCTGAATTGCGCGGTGTAGCGGTCTTGCGCCATACTGCGGGTCGTATCCTTTTTTCGACAAAAATTCTTTTGCTTTATCTGTCAACTCCAGTTTGAAGCCCATTTCGCCGATACGCTTGTGCAAGTCTGCCAATGCGATGTCGATGATTTTGAAAATATGCTCTTGCTCCAAGCTGTTGAAGATGACCACATCATCAATACGATTCAAAAATTCGGGCGAGAAGGTGCGCTTTAGTGCATTTTGAATCACACTTTTCGAGTGGTCTTCTGCACCTTCTTTTCGCGATTTTGTTTGGAAACCAACACCTTGTCCGAAATCCTTGAGGTCGCGGACACCAATATTGGAAGTCATAATGATGAGCGTATTTTTAAAATCTACTTTGCGACCCAAACCGTCTGTGAGTTGCCCGTCGTCGAGGACTTGCAACAAGATATTGAAGACATCCGGGTGCGCTTTTTCGATTTCATCCAATAGAATGACTGAATATGGTTTGCGACGTACTTTCTCGGTCAATTGTCCACCTTCTTCGTAACCAACGTAGCCCGGAGGCGCACCAATCAAGCGACTGATAGAGAATTTCTCCATGTACTCACTCATATCAATGCGAATCAAAGCGTCCTCAGTATCAAAGAGATAGCGGGCAAGCACTTTCGCCAATTCCGTTTTACCAACTCCGGTAGGACCTAAGAAGATAAACGAACCAATTGGCTTCGATGGGTCTTTCAAGCCCACGCGATTACGCTGAATGGCTTTAGTGACTTTCTTAACAGGTTCGGTTTGACCGATGACAGATTTTTGTAAGTCTTCCACCATATTAAGCAGTCGCTTGCTTTCGCTCTGCGCGACACGCTTCATGGGAATGCCCGTCATCATGGCGACTACTTCCGCAATATCTTCTTCTCCAACAGGATAACGCTTTACTTTTGCGTCTTCTTCCCATTGCATTTGAGCAAATTCGAGCTGACGAATCAACTTCGCTTCATCGTCGCGCAAATCAGCCGCTTTTTCGTATTGCTGATTTTTGACGGCTTGATTTTTTTGCTCTTTTAATGCTTCTATTTTTTGTTCTAATTCAACGATATGCTGCGGTACGTGAATATTTTTGAGGTGAACTCTCGCACCAACTTCGTCCAATACATCAATTGCTTTGTCCGGCAAAAATCTATCGGTAATGTAGCGTGTACTCAATTTTACACAAGCCTCAATTGCCCCTTCCTGATATTCAACATTATGAAATTCTTCGTATTTCGGTTTAATGTTTTCCAAAATATGTACGGCTTCTTCCGGCGAAGGCGGATCGACCAATACTTTCTGGAAACGACGGTC
>CALCMV010000197.1 GCA_937967535.1 uncultured Saprospiraceae bacterium | reverse complement strand
AATTTTTCAAACTGATAATCAATAGTTTATGGTTTTGGCGAAATATCGGAGAAGGAGTTTATCGAGATAAGTGACTGATTCGATATGAAGCCAAGTTCATAAAATATTGGTTATCAGGCAGAAAAATTCCAAACATGCTCTTATTTTTTTTTCGCAAAAAATGTATTTTTTACACAAAATGAACGATCTGTTACTATAATAAGTTATACTTATAGAAATTTCGCGTAGCGAAAATCCCAATCAAAAGTCAAAAATCGAAAATCACTAAATCAATCAATGAGTTTTACAGACAAAATTAATGCAGACCTCAAAACCGCCATGAAAGCCAAAGACCAAGACACGATGCGTACTTTGCGTGCCATCAAATCCGCTATCTTATTGGCGAATACCGATGGTAGCGGTGAGGAAATGACCGAAGAAAAAGGCATCAAAATTCTCCAGAAACTGGTGAAACAACGCAAAGAATCGCTCGACATTTACGTAAAACAAGGACGTGAAGACCTCGCTGCACCCGAGCGTGCCGAGATAGCCGTAATAGAAAAATATTTGCCCGAAGCAATGAGCGAAGAAGACGTAGAGAAAGCCGTAAAAGCAGTCATCGAACAAAGCGGTGCTAGTTCTATGAAAGACATGGGCAAAGTCATGGGCATGGCGACCAAACAACTCGCCGGACAAGCCGATGGCAAAGTCATTTCGGGTATCGTCAGAAAATTATTGTCATAAATAGTAAGGAGTTTCGAGTAGCGAGCAATGAGAAAAATTTACCACTCGCTACTCATCACTCCCTACTCGCTATTACACTATGTTTGTTGATATATGTATCATTGGGGCGGCAGCCCTTGCCTTCTATGCCGGATTCAGCAAAGGAATTATCAAGACCTTCGTGACTACGGTAGGAACAATCATCGCCCTTATCGCTACCCTGAAATTAACGCCTACTGCGGCAATGCTACTCGCTACCGTACTCCCTACGGGGTCGGGCTTGGTTCCCATCATTGCATTTGGGGTGACACTCTTAGTGGCAATGCTGGCAATACGCATCGTCGGACAAGCCGCAGAAAGCAGCCTCGCAGCAGCCGACCTCAATTTTATCAACAAAATAGCAGGAGGTTTACTCTTGATGGCTTTGGGTGTTTTTATGTTGAGTTGCGTATTTACATTCATGGACAAAGCCTCTATACTCACCCCCCAAATGAAAGTAACTTCCCAACTTTACCAACACCTCGAACCCATCCCGCAAGCAGGTTTTGATGTCGCAAAAACCGTTTTTCCTATCGTACAAGACATGTTTAATGGTATCTTCGAGCTATTCGACGAAAGCACCGCCAATACAGCAGAGCCTAAATAAACTTCGTTTTTTTGCAAAGCATACTCCATTATCCATGGCAGCATCTAATTATTTATGTTAATTTTTGGCTTAAAACAGGATACTCATACGTGAGAACGGGCTGGAAGCATCGTTCTACGGCAAACAAAAAGCCGCCCCACATACGCGAGACGGCTTTCATCCATTATTGGAAGTTTTGATAATTTTGTATAAACCCGTAGCGTAATGCCTCCGGCTTGCGTTCCGTAGCATAATGCGTCTCGCTTGTGCAGCCGCGATTAGTATGCGACGCACGCCGGAGGCATTACGCTACGGATGCGCTTACTTTTTCCCATGACAATTTTTATACTTCTTACCGCTACCACATGGGCAAGGCGCATTTCGACTAATTTTCTGCTCGGTACGTCTGAATGTTTCGGGCTTTGCACGTTGTCCGGCTGAAGCGGCGGCAGCTTTGGCAGCAGCAGCCTGACGCTCCATGCTACCTCCCGACATACGGGTGCGGCGCGTATTGGTGCGTTGTCGTCTGCCTTCGCGGACATCGCTGCGGTCTTGTATCGGAATCGTTCCGCGTGAGAGGAAAGACGTAACTTTTCGGTTGAGGTCGCCAACGAGTTCTTCAAACAGATTGAAGGCTTCGATTTTGTAAATCACAAGCGGGTCTTTCTGCTCAAATGATGCCGCTTGGGTGGATTCTTTCAATTCATCCATAGCACGGAGATGCACCTTCCAAGAGTTGTCGAGGAGGGCGAGTGTAATGGATTTTTCGATTTCGGAAATGATAGAATCACCATTCGTATTGACGGCTTTTTCGAGGTTCGCTACGAGTTGAAGGGTGCGCTGACCGTCTGTAAACGGAATGGCGATATTGCGATATTGCTGTCCCTCAGTTTCATATACTTGTCGAATGGTCGGCATCACTTTTTCTACGATTAATGCCATTTTGTTGCGGTATTCTTCGACAACTTTATCCTTATATCGTTCCGAAATATCATCCAAATTCGCTTCGCGCAATTCTACTTCCGTGATGTTTGGTTCGATACCGAAAAACTGAAGTGAATCCATTCTAAATGACTCATAATCAGCATATTCTTGGTGAATAGCCACCAACTCCTCACTCAATTCAGAAAACATATTGTACAAATCCAATGAAAGACGTTCACCATGTAAAGCGTGGCGACGTTTTTTGTAAATGGCTTCCCGTTGGATGTTCATCACATCATCGTATTCGAGTAGGCGTTTACGTGTTCCAAAGTGATTTTCTTCGACTTTTTTCTGCGCTCTTTCGATGGAGTTGGTAATCATTTTGTGCTGCAATACCTCGCCATCTTCATACCCCATTCTATCCATCATTTTGGCGATACGTTCCGAACCGAAGAGGCGCATCAAATTGTCTTCGAGCGATACGAAGAATTGCGACGAACCCGGGTCTCCTTGTCGTCCTGCACGTCCGCGCAACTGTCGGTCTACCCGCCGCGATTCGTGGCGTTCCGTACCGACAATCGCCAAACCTCCTGCTTCTTTTACGCCTTCGCCGAGTTTGATGTCTGTACCCCGCCCTGCCATGTTGGTAGCAATCGTAACGGCACCGGGCTTACCGGCATTGGCTACGATTTCTGCCTCGCGTTGGTGTTGTTTGGCGTTCAATACATTGTGTTTGATGCCTTTGCGGGTGAGGAAGCGGCTCAGTAATTCCGAAATTTCTACCGAAGTCGTACCCACCAAAACGGGTTGTCCATTTTCGGTCAATTTCGTAACTTCTTCGACTACGGCGTTATATTTTTCGCGAGTTGTTTTGTAGACCATATCCTCGCGGTCATCTCTTGCGATTGGTCGATTCGTAGGAATTACAACGACATCCAATTTATAAATATCCCAAAACTCGCCCGCTTCCGTTTCTGCTGTACCCGTCATACCGGAAAGTTTGTGGTACATACGGAAGTAATTTTGCAGCGTTACGGTGGCGTAAGTTTGGGTGGCAGCTTCTACTTCTACGCCTTCTTTCGCTTCTACTGCTTGGTGCAGACCATCTGACCAACGACGACCTTCCATGACACGCCCTGTTGATTCATCTACAATTTTTACTTTATTGTCTACGATAATATATTGGTCATTCAGATGGAAAAGCGTGTAGGCTTTGAGGAGTTGTTTCATGGAGTGTAGACGCTTAGATTTGAGGGTAAAATCTTGCATTAGTCTGCCCTTTTCATCTGCTTTTTCTTGAGGTGTCATTTCTTCGTCAGCATCAATTTCAATCAAAGTAGAACCAATGTCAGGCATGACAAAAAAGTTAGCATCAGACTCTTGGTTAGCAAGAAAATCTGCACCTTTTTCGGTCAAATCTACGGAGTTGGTTTTTTCTTCAATCGTAAAATACAAAGGCTCGTCAGCGATGTGCATGTGCTTGGATTGCTCCTGCATATAGAAGGATTCCGTTTTTTGCATGACCACCTTTACGCCCGGTTCACTTAGGTACTTGGTCAGAGGGCGATTTTTGGGCAAAGCGCGGAAGGAACGGAAGAGTGCCAAACCACCTTCGCCTTCTTCGTAGCCCGTACTGCCTTCTGCAATGAGTGCTTTGGCTTCGGCAAGATATTGTTGGGCGAGGGCGCGTTGTTTTGCGACAAGTTTTTCTACTTTTGGTTTGAGGGGAATGTATTCTTGGTCTTCGCCTTTATCTACCGGACCTGAAATAATCAAGGGAGTACGTGCATCATCTACAAGTACCGAATCCACCTCATCTATCATCGCAAAATGGTGTTTGCGTTGTACGAGTTCGTCAGGATTGCGTACCATATTATCGCGGAGATAATCGAAGCCAAATTCGTTGTTTGTACCGTAAACAATATCGCATTTATACGCCTCTACACGCTCGGCAGAGTGTGGTTTGTATTTGTCAATGCAATCAATGGTGAGAAAGAGAAATTCAAAAATCGGGGTCATCCATTCACAGTCACGACGCGCAAGGTAGTCGTTGACCGTAATCAGGTGAACGCCCTGACCGGACAAGCCATTCAAATAGGCGGGCAAGGTAGCCACGAGGGTTTTACCTTCACCCGTTGCCATCTCCGCAATTTTACCTTGATGCAAAACCACACCACCAATCAACTGCACATCGTAGTGCAGCATATTCCAAGTGATGTCTCCACCGGCTGCCGTCCATGAATTTGACCAAATGACTTTTTCGCCTTCTATGGTCATATTCGGGCGTTTGGCTGCCAAATCTCGGTCAAAATCCGTAATAGTGGTTTCGAGGGTGGTATTGGTCATGAAGCGTCGTGCAGTTTCTTTTACAACGGCAAATGCTTCGGGCAATATTTCCAACAGAATATCTTCGAGATGCTTGTCGCGCTCTTTGACGATTTCATCTATCTCTCCGAATATGACTTCTTTTTGTTCAAAATCACTCTCTTCATTGGCATTGGTTTTGAGTTGGGCGATGTCGGCATCAATACCTTCCAAGTGTTCCGAAATGCGAGCGCGAAACAGGTGGGTTTTGTTTCGCAATTCGTCATTCGACAAGTGTTCGAGTTTGGCGTATTCTTCGTGGGTACGCTCTACATACGGCATCAATTCTTTTACGTCTCTGTCGTACTTGGTGCCGAACATTTTCTTGACGTTGTCTGTGATAAATTTTAACATGCTTTTGACGGTAGATGGTGGACGGTAGACGGTAGGCAGGGTTCTGTTACCGTTTTATGTCAACCTATTTTTTCTTTTATTAATTTTCAAATTTGTGTTTTTGTTTTTTCGGGAAAATCGGGTGCAAAGATAGTGATTTAGATGGCTTTTTGAGGTTCGTTTTCGGTGGAATTGTGCTTATTTCTTTTTATTAATTTCTTCGCGGATTTTTTAAATTTCTGCTACTTCTAATCCGGTGATTTTTTGTATTAATTGATTGTCCAAGCCCTCCGTTATCATACGTTCAGCTACTTCTTGAATGGTTTCGGTGCGTTCGTCTTCGCGTTCGAGCGCAATGACTTTTCTTCTCATTACTTCAAATTTTGATTGCTCCCATTCTTCGGGGGTGAGTTGCTGCATAGTACCGATTTCTGTGACACGTTTTATTCCTTCATTATCAAGATTGAGATTGGGTTTTTTGGGATTGTGGATGCTTTCATAAATTAAATCAAGCCAGTCACGGTAATTTTGCGGTGTATTTTTATCCTTATAATTTGGATTAAGATAAATCAGCTCGTGGTTGAAGATAGGTCGTTGAACACCCTCTAGATTTTTTGGGTTGATATTGGATATAAGTACCTCGTCTTCGTAGACTTCGTTTGTTTTCTTATTGACTCTGTAAGGGGCTGTTATTACAATGATTGTATATACTGTTTTTTCCACAGAATAATCTACCGAACTTCTCTGCTGCTCCGTAATCGCTTGAAGGTGATAGTGTAGAAAGCGGTCAAAATTATAATCAAACTCAACGCGCTGTATCTCTATGACAATGCGTTTTTCGGTATCTTCCGCAAAAATATCATATTTAAAATTGATACTGCCGACTTTGGGTTCAAAGGCTTTTTCAGTCTCAATTTTTTCAGGATTTACTTCAATGCCCACAATATCTCTTACGAAAGCCTTAAACACGATTCTATCGGTGAATGCTTTTTTAAAAAATACTTCATTGTCTAATCTTGCGAGCATGGTCTTTTATTTTTTTATGAAATAATCAGACAGCTTTTTTGAGTTCATTTTCGGGAAATAAATCAGCTAATTTGTAGTCATCGTATTTGTCGGTATTTTCCTGTTCGGCTTTGAGGAGTTCGTTTTTACTTTGAATATTGAGCCAAGTCGAAGGCTTCATATCAAATATCTTTCCCAATTTAATCGCTAGGTCAATGTTGATTTTGCGTCTGCCTTTGCACAATGCGCTCAAATTAGATTCTTCATAGCCGATGTATTTTGCGAATGATTTATTTTTAATATTTAATTCCTTCAAAAACATGGATAAAAACTCACCTGCGCTGATGATTTTTTCGGGTTGTTCTTGCTGCATGTAGTTCCATACTTTTAGGTACACTGTAAATATGATTGTCTCGCGCTTCTGTTCAGGCGTTCTGTTTTTTGAATGTTCAGCTACTATTGCTCCGAATTGTTTGAACTCTTGCGTCGTGGTATCAACGGGTTTGCCTGTGCCTACGATGCGTGTGTCTGCGAAGTAGAATTCTTCTTTCATATTTCTCCTTCTATTAATTTTGGTAGAAAACGCTACGATTCTATTTTTCGTTGTTTTGGTAATAATAAAATATCAGCGAAATATATTTATGTATCCCTTTGGAGTCAGCAGACAAAAATACATTTTTTAATGCAGTAAAACAATTAAAATTATCAAATTTTGATAATTTTTTGTTCCTGACAAAAACACAAACACATGCTTTGTAATCATTTATCATTCCACCCCCATTTCTCCGTCAAAATGACCGAAAAAGCCCGTATATTCGCACAAAATTGGCAGATGAATCGTTTTTTTTATAGCATATTGGCAGTAAGTCTTTTATTTTCTTGCAATCACAAAAAAGAAAATTTGCAAGCCTATTATTACCCGATGAATGAAATCGCGGAAGGTATGGTCTATGAATATCAATCGCCTTTGCAGGATAGTGTGCAGCATCCGCCGTATTATTGGTATTATCGTGTAGTAGAGGGCGAAGATGCTACGGAGGCCTTTGTGGGCGTCTATTATAATCACGATTTTGACATTGAGCAGTTGGTGCGCGAGCGTGTGGTGAGTAATGGCGTAAAAACAGACGATCTGCGCCTATATGAATACGACGACGACGGACAACGATACGACATTCAAGCAGAAGTAAAGCAAAATACAACATTTTTCTTTGAGGCAGATGAAACGCAAATATTGCCCTATCAATTGGCTTGGCGTAGTAAAATTGACCCGGATGCCTCTACGATTCTTACACGCGGACGCGCATTTCGCGGTTTTGTTTCTTGTGAATTTAATGGGGAAAAACAGCGTTGTGCTAAGTTTCGATTGGACGACGTTATTGAAGCCGACCACGACACCGAAGGCGGTCAACAACTCGAACTTACCGCCACCGAATTATACGCCAAAGGCATCGGTTTGATTTACTCGAAAAAAACATTGCCGAATGGAATGGAGATTATTTATGAATTGGTGGATAGGTATCCGATGTCAGAATTAGAAGCGAAGGCGGAGAAAAAAATGAATGGAGATTCGTAATGCACGTAGCGCGGTGCTTCCAGCCCGCGTCTCGCGTATATTTTGCTAATCTAAAGTGGAACGGGCTGGAAGCACCGTTCTACGACACGCGGACTGGAAGTGCCGCGCTACATTACCAATCCATTTTTCTTTCCCAGTGATTTTGATTGAGAATATCTTCCATGATACTTAGGTAATTTTCGTAGCGGAGTGGGCTGATTTCGCCGGTTTCGACGGCGGCTTTTACGGCGCATTTGGGTTCGTTGATGTGTAGGCAATCGCTGAATTTGCAATTTTGAAGGGCTTCAAAAAATTCGACAAAATTGTGCGCGACATCGTGTGGCTCCATATTGATAAATGCCAATTCTTTGATACCGGGCGTGTCAATGATTTGTCCGCCAAATTTGAGTTCAAACATCTCTGCAAAAGTCGTAGTGTGCTGACCTTTGCCGGAATAATCGGAGATTTCTTGGGTCGCCAATTCCAAGCCGGGTTGTATGCCATTCGCAAGGGTTGATTTGCCGACACCGGAATGCCCGCAAACAAAGGTGATTTTATCTTTGAGCAAAGCGCGTAATTCATCCAAACCTTGCCCGTGCAAAGCCGAAACCGCCATGACGGGATACCCAAGCGGTTCATAGGTTGTCTTTAGCCCCCCGAAAATCAGCTCGTCATCATCTTGCCACAAATCCATTTTATTGACCACAATAATCGTTGGAATATCGTGCGGTGTGGTGGTCATCAGAAAGCGGTCAATGAAGCCGGGTTTGAGCATCGGCTCGCGGATAGTTGCAATGACAATGGCTTGGTCAATATTGGCGCAAAGCATATGGAGGTAGTGTTTTTTGCGGGGCGATTGGCGCACTACGTAGTTGTGGCGGGGCATTACACCTGTGATAATGGCGGTGTCTTGTCCGGCTTCTTTTTCTATGCTTACTTCGTCGCCTACGGCAATGGGATTGGTGAGTTTGAGGTCGTCGAGGCGTAGTTTTCCTCTGATGCGACAACGCACTTCCTCACCGTCTTCTGTGCGGACGGTGTACCATTTTCCTTTCGACTTGATTATGATTCCTTTCAAATTGTTTGTGTGTTCGTGCGTGATGCCCGTCTGATGTTTTGGAAACGTCCGACAAGTAGTTTGCGATAGTTGAAGTCAACCTGTGCGATTAAATAAAGATTATCTTTGGTGCATGAATAATCAAATCAAAGTAATCATAGAGTTCACTCAATTAGACCATAAAGGTAAGGAACAAATGATTCACGTAATAGCGGAAAAAGATGTGGGGGCAGAAATTTTGGAACAAATAGATGATTGCGAGTCAAATTTAATGGAAGTAGCCTATGCAGCTATGCGTTCTGGGAGCAGTGCACAAAATTATGTGAGTAAAAAAAGTAGTGTTATGGATGTAATGCTATTGAATCACTAAGGACACGAAAACCAAATTGAGATATCCGATTTGGATGTTTTTGAACAAAGACTTCAATTTATTCAAAATAAAACGCTAAGAAGCAACCGCGCTATACATGCTCAATACACTTGAAGCGGTCAGAAATCTTGTCGTCAATTCATAAAAAACACTTCCTGCATTTTCTTTCTGTTGATTTACAATTTAAAAAAGCCTATCTTTGCACCAGAATGAATACACAACACTTAAATATTATCATCAGCATTATTATAATTCACGATTACGAAAATCTGTGAACCGCTGATGTATTTACAATAAATCAAAACGCGCTAACAGATTGAATCTGTTAGCGCGTTTTGCGTTTCGTACCGACGGTTTTAACCGTCGCCGCGCGAAGCGCGAAAATGGTAGCCATAAGTTTATGGGGCTTGATGCCCCATTCGACAGTTAAAACAGTCGGTACGAAATCCGCTAAATCTGCGTTCCTATCAGGGTAGTTTCGTATTTTTGCAAAAAATAAAACATCATGCAATATTTAGAAAGAATCACCACC
>CALCMV010000196.1 GCA_937967535.1 uncultured Saprospiraceae bacterium | reverse complement strand
ATTAACGAAAATACTTATCAAAGTTCTCTTAATATTATTGTCGGAGAATAGAAATAGCTCAGAAAAAACTCACGCCATACTTCATTTAATCTAAATCTTAGACATAGGCTGCATTTCATTTGGATGTTTTGTCATTTTGTTGATGTGATGTACTTTTGAGTGGGTGGATAGCTTTGGAAAAATTTACTTCTTTGTTTTTATTATTCAACTTTTTAAGATTATAATGTTGTCAATTAGAAACATTTAATGTATTTTTGTTTCTAAATAGAAATATTATGGGAGCTAAAAGTCCGAAATTATTACCAAAAGAAAAAAGAATACTTGCACATATAGGTGAAAACATCAAACTCGCAAGATTAAGAAGAAAGTTTACTACCGAACAAGTAGCCAATAGAGCAAATATCTCCAGAAAAACCCTTTGGCATGTCGAAAAAGGAAGTGAACACATTAGCATCGGAGTCATGCTACAAGTGCTGTCTGTTTTGGGTTTGAAAGATGATTTGAAAGACATTGCAAAAGATGATGTATTGGGTAGGAAATTACAGGATTTGGACTTAATCACGAAGAAGAGAGGTCCTAAAAAAACTAAATCAACATGAGAGAAATCATAGTATTTGCAGATTGGTTGGGTTTGCCGGAAATATCAAAAATGGGAATATTACGAGCCGAAAAATCAAGAGGTGAAGAAGTCTTCTCATTTGAATATTCGGAATCGTGGCTTAAAAGCGGATATGCACAAGAGATAGACCCTGACTTAAGACTATACGCAGGTCCTCAATATGTAACGGATGAAAAATCCAATTTTGGATTATTTTTAGATTCATCGCCGGATAGATGGGGAAGAATGTTGATGGAACGCAGAGAAGCCATCATATCGCGTCAAACAAAACAAGCCAAAAAAAGACTGACGGAATCCGATTTTTTACTCGGCGTAAATGACGAAACAAGAATGGGCGCATTGAGATTTAAATTGGACGAGGACGGCGACTTTCTATCAAATCAAGACCATAAAGTGCCGCCATTTGCGCGTATAAGGGCATTGGAACAAGCGAGTTTGAGGGTCGAAGATGATGATTTTTTTGAAGATAAAGAAGCTCAAAAGTGGTTGATGATGTTGATGGCGCCGGGTTCATCTTTGGGCGGGGCAAGACCAAAAGCAAGTGTTATAGACCCAAGCGGACACCTGTGGATAGCGAAATTTCCAAGTAAGAATGATGATAAAAATAGCGGGGCTTGGGAGTTCATTGTCAACCAAATGGCGCACGAATTGGGCATCAATGTAGCCACTGCACAAGCTAAAATCTATTCCCAAAAACAACATACATTTCTAACAAAAAGGTTCGATAGGACAAGTGATAATCGACGTATTCATTTTGCCTCTGCTATGTCTTTATTGGGCTACAAAGACGGCTACAATTATAAAGAAGGTGGCAGTTATCTTGAGTTGGTCGAACTCATAGAGCAATATGGAGCCGAACCCAATGCCGACATCAGAGAGTTGTGGCGCAGAATCGTATTTTCTGTTGCCATATCCAACACCGACGACCATTTGAGAAATCACGGCTTTCTACTCTCCAAAACCGGATGGCGACTTTCTCCGGCTTATGATATCAATCCGACTGAAAAAGGAATAGGCTTGAGTTTGAATATTTCAGAAGATGATAATAGCCTTGATTTTGATTTGTGTATGGAGGTCATAGATTATTTCAGATGGAAGGAAAAGGAGGCAAAAGACTTCATCAATCAGACCAAAGAAATTGTCAGCCAATGGAAAGAAAGGGCAAATCAAATGAATATTTCAAATCAAGAACTGACGTTTATAGAGAGCGCATTTGAAAGGTGAAAGCTGCATTTCATTTGGATATTTTGTTGATGTGATGTACTTTTGAGTTGGTGGGTAGCTTCAGAGGGATTGGCTTTTTATACCCGAAGAATTTCTAACTCAACATTTTATAAAACCATTGACCTAACAAACTTTTCTCGTGAAAAGACCGTATATTTACATAGAAAGTGGCGACACAAAACCAAGACACTTGTATATTGATGCTGAAAACGCCAATTTAATCATGGATGTCTTGGAAAGTAGCGAGCGATACATCAAGAAATTCAAATATGTCGTTTATATCATTTTGAATGAACAACCGACTAAAGATATTTTTGGAAAAGAAGCTATCTCGGATGCCACGAAGGATGTTTATGCGATAAAATTGTTTAAAGGCAGTGAAAATACCCGGATTTACTGCAAAACCTATGATATTGACGGAGAATTTCACATCATTATGGGGGAGATTTTAGCGCGTAAAAAATCCCAAAAATTGACAAAAGAAATTAAAAAAATCATTCAAAAAGTAGGCAGCTATGAATATGAAATTGAATAATCCAATCCAATCCAGAGCAAAAAGCCTTCTGAGTATTGATACACCCGAAGAACGCTATGAACTGGAAAAAACACGTCTGCACTTTGCTTTCCTAAGTGGTATTGAGCGTAGTATGGAAACTCAAAATATCAGCCGCGAAGAACTCGCCCAACGCATCGGCACCTCCACAGGCTACCTGACCGAACTTTTTAGAGGAACAAAAGTATTAAATTTTGATGTATTGGCTAAAATGAATATCGCACTGGGGGTGGAGTTTCGGGTGGAGGTGGTGGTGACTCCTTGATTTTTGATACCACATTTCCGAAAAAGCCGTACAACTATTTTGCATAATTGAATGATTGTGATATATTTGTGTGTGTGATGTGTAACTTCAGAGGAACGGGCTTTTCGAGAGTTTGTTTTCAACATAAAAAGATTAGTTTCAATTCTAAAGAAGAGAAAATTATCATAAATTTGGAGTCCAGAAACCAAGTAAAAAAAACGGGGCGAAATCCGAAAAGCCTGACGAGTAGGAGTTAAAAAATCATGTTATGTTAAAACAAATGTTACTTTTCCTAATCCTATCAATTTCTACTACTGTATTTTCTCAAACAGTTAATGACGTACCAATATCTGAAATCGATGTTGAATATGTGCGAATTGTTGGAACAGGTAAATTGTTAAGCACAAAAGTCACGATTCAAATTGATTTTGGACAAAGAAACAAAATATTCAAGACAAAGGACACCCAAGTCAAAGATGAAAATGGAAAACTCACATCGTTCAATTCGATGATAGATGCTCTAAATTTTATGAGTAAAAATGGTTATGATTTTGTAACTGCATATACACTCACAATTGGTAATCAGAACGTATATCATTATTTACTAAAAAAAAGGAAAGAATAATAAAACTAAACGGCAGTAATTTTCTTGAAATTACTGTCGTTTAATGTTTACAGTGATATATTTGTATGTGCAATGTGCAACTTTAGGAGAACGGATTTTCGAAGTTGGTTCAAAAAGTAAAACCTAAGACAAGATTATAACACCTCCATCCCAATCAAACCAAATCAATAAAAAAGCCTGTGTCAATTGAAAAAAAAATTCAGATGAATATCCAATTTTATTTATTATTCTTTTCCTGATGCCAAATTCACCTCAAATAAAACCGAAAAACCCCACCGTCCACAAGTTCCCCATGCCCAATAAAAAACGACTGATGCGACTGCCCATTCCAAGTCATCTTATCAATCAAATAGTAATATTTTCGGAGTAGTTCGCGGGCGGTTATTAAACTCACTCCTTCTCCTCATACCCAAAAGATTTCAAAATATTTAAACTACTGATAAACAGCATACCTACAAGTGCAGGAAGTATCACATTAATCAACCACAAGCCAAAAGTAGAAGACAAAATCCCTAGCGTATTGGTCGTAAAAAACGCCCATACGCGCAATGCCACATTCCCGCGCACCGCCAAGCCATACACAGGCGGTAGCGGCACACTTGTCTGCACAAAAAATATCAAGGCAATACTCGCCATGCCCAACAAAAACGGCACTTCGATACCAAAAAACAAGAGCAACAAATAGTATTGCAGCGAATAGACAAAATACCGCGAAGCAGAAATAAACAAGACCATCAGCAGCGTAGCGGCAGTATAGCGATTCAGCACCTCAAAATGCTTCACAAAACGACGAATATAAGGGATTTTTTTGCACAAAGGAATCGCCAAATCCACATTCAAATAAAACAATACCAATAGCAGCGACAACATAATCGTCGAAATCGCCGTACCCAACATCACCAGATAATCCACCTCAAGATTCTCCGAAACAAAATACGACAAACCCGCCATACCCGCCACCAACAACAC
Organism: uncultured Saprospiraceae bacterium; assembly: GCA_937967535.1. Lineage (GTDB taxonomy): Bacteria > Bacteroidota > Bacteroidia > Chitinophagales > Saprospiraceae > JAHDEO01. The sequence continues at coordinate 11,260 of CALCMV010000196.1, read as the reverse complement.
GACCCACTGACTAAAACTCCCCACTGCCGTAGCCACTACCGTAGCGATTTTATTTTCGGGTTTCACTACGAGGATGCGTCCGCCGTATTCGCCGAGTCGGTTGGGTGTGAAAATGGATAGCGTGACACCCGCCAAAATACCCTGAAATGCTCTAAAGAATGGCACTTTCTCAATGGTTTCTACCAAGCGTTGCCACTTCATCGTTTCGAGCGACCAATTGAGGGGCATCAGCAAAAACACCAAGCCCAAAAGCCATAATTGCCCACCTTGCAGTTCATTCCGAAAGGTCGCCCAAATCTCGCTAATGTTCTCTTTAACAATGATTTGTGCATACAAAGCCCACAATAGCAAGCCCCCCACGATGAGTTTGATGAGTAGATTGAGCCGACGGCGTTTGCGGATGTAGTCTACCGCACGTTTGCCGCGCTTGAGGTGAGATTTTACCCTTGTTTTGAGTTGACTCAATGGAAAGTAAATGAGTAGATGAATAAATGATGAAATGAGTAAATGCTTTCAATAATAAGAGCATTTACTCATCTATTCATTTACTCATTTAAAAATGGTGGAGAATACCGGAGTCGAACCGGTGACCTCTTGCATGCCATGCAAGCGCTCTAGCCAGCTGAGCTAATCCCCCATTTTTGTCAATTTTGAACGAGTGAATGACTGAATTTTGAATAGCACATTTCTCATTCATTTAACAGAAAGACAAAAATACGAAATCGAAATGAATTTTGCCACACCTAATCAGTGAATTTTGAATTTTGACGAAATGAATAGTTTTGTATTGCATACCCATAACATGAATAATACACTTTTTAGTGTAATTCTTTTGATGTCAAACATTTTAATTTTAAATAAAATTAGAACTTAAAGTTTCATAAATCATTAATAAAGTGCATTTTGCGTATCATTTTAAAATTTTTGTTCTTAGTAAAACAAAAAAATGTAATCAAAAAATTGCTTATTTCGTTTTTTTGTTTTAAATTTGCTAATAATTGAAACAATCAAATGAGGATTAATTCATTAATCATCTATTAATTCATTGATTTTCAATCTTTTATTTCAAAAAAATATAAACAAATAATTTGTAATAAAATAATTAGGCATGATTACCCGCAACAATTTAGAGCCTAACATACATGATTTCCGTATGAATGAAATTTATAATTTCAATACAGGAAAAATCGAACAGGCTGATTATTGGCTAAAACAAAGTCCACAAGTACTGGATAAGTTGAAAATAGCGATTCAAAATAATAAAAAATCGTATGGCTGTCCGTTTTGTAAAACACCATTAGTACTGAAGGTGGGCGATAAAAAACACGCACATTTCTCTCATGCCAAACGTGAAGATAATGTGTCGTGCCTACTTTGCAATGACCACAACAAAGCAGAAAGTATTGAGCGTATTAGTTTTACGCAAGCAAAAAAAGAACCTATCGTTCAGGCATGGACGAGTACGCTTGCCTACAATGGTATGCAATTTTTTACGGGTACAGCTACGCCGAACCCCTATCATTCACAAGAAGAAGTACCGGAAAATGAAGTGAAAAGCTATGAAACGATGAGTGATAAGGAAGTGATTAAATTGATTTTTGAAAATAAATTGAGTCGTACATTTATCGCATTAAAAAACCGCGTAAATGATTTGATTTTAGAAGGTTATAATTTCCCCAAAAATTTAATAGAAATACTCGAACTAAGAGGAAGCATCAACAAGTTGACCGAAAATCTTAGTCAAGTTCATTACCAAAAAGCAATTTTTGAATCTTGAGAAAGTTCAAGTTTAAGATTAAGTTCAAATACAATTTTTGGCGAAGCCAAAGCATCATTTTAAACTTAAACTTATTCTTAAACTTCGACTTAATTTGTCTAGTTTGGGTTTTTTAGATATGCCGTCTGTCAGTTGGTCAGACCACAATCTGCTCTTAGTCGGTGGGAGTTAACAGCCTCGCAACTAAGGGCGGATGGTGGACTGATCAACTGTGGACGGCTTTTTAAGTTCAAGTACAAGTTCATCCCGATAGTTATCGCGGACAAGTTCAAAAAGACCTGTGCGTAGCGGTTCTCCTTGAAGAGTCAGAGGTGCGTGAAGGCTATTTCAATAATCCCAACAAATATTCCCCATAACCACTCTTTCGTAAACGGTTAGCCTGCTCGCGGAGTTCGTCTTCGTTGATGAAGCCCATTTCGTAAGCCACTTCTTCCGGGCAACCGATTTTCAAACCTTGTCTTTCTTCGATAACTTGTATGAATTGTCCTGCCTGCATGAGCGACTGATGGGTACCCGTATCCAGCCAAGCCGTTCCCCTATCGAGTAGTCCGACTTTTAATTCTCCGCGTTCGAGATAATATTTGTTGACATCCGTAATTTCGTACTCACCGCGTGGGCTTGGTTTTAGGTTTTTGGCAACTTCAATCACCGAATTATCATAAAAATACAAGCCCGGTACAGCATAATTAGACTTAGGTTTGGCGGGTTTTTCTTCGATAGAAAGTGCCGTAAAATCTTGGTCAAACTCCACTACGCCGTAGCGTTCAGGGTCAGCGACTTGATAGGCAAACACCACTCCTCCATTCGGGTCAGAACTGTTTTGCATCAATTGTCTCAAGCCTGTTCCGTAGAAAATATTATCGCCCAAGATAAGTGCCGCTTTATCATTTCCGATAAATTCTTCGCCCAATACAAATGCCTGTGCCAAGCCATTAGGTTCGTGCTGCGCTTTATAGCTCAATTTGCAGCCAAATTGTGAGCCGTCTTTGAGCAATTTTTCAAAATTCGGCAAATCGTAAGGGGTCGAAATAATCAAAATTTCGTTGATACCCGCCATCATCAGGGTCGAAAGCGGGTAGTAAATCATCGGTTTGTCGTACACAGGCATCAGTTGCTTACTGACTGCCAGCGTTAGGGGGAAAAGTCGTGTGCCGAGTCCACCGGCGAGGATAATTCCTTTCATAGTTCGAGTTGTGGGGTACGAATTATTTACTGATGTTACGCAGTAACACGTCCGCAGCTTGTCAGTCCGCAGTCCGCAGTTGGACGCGAGCGTGTTTCACGTATGACTGCGGTCTGCGGACTGATAGACTGCTGACTATTTTAGTGAAAAACATTTTTGAATATCCAAATCAAGTGTTTTACGTAACATCAGTTATTTATTTTTATTTATTTTGTAGAGAAAAATGACAACGCTTAATTTGACGGCAAAAGTAGAAAATAATCACTCAATACATCAACAAAAATGCAAATCATCAAAAACGGTTTACTGACCACGATACAAGATGCCGGACGATTTGGCTATCGGCATTTGGGCATTCCACAGTCGGGTGTCATGGATAGTCGCGCCCAATCTCATGCCAATTATCTGGTGGGCAATCCCTCGGATGCCCCCGTTTTGGAATGTAGTTTTTATGGTGGCATATTCCGTTTTGAGCAGCGTCAAATTATCGCACTCACAGGCGCAGATATGAAAGCCCGACTCAATGACCTGCCTTGCGAAATGTACCGCAGCATCGAAGTATACTCCGGTGATACGCTCGCGCTTACCTACGCTCAAACAGGTACACGCACCTATGTAGCAGTGCAGGGATTACCTGATATTGAGGAGCTTATGCAAAGTTATTCGACCTATATATCGGGTGGCTTTGGTGGTTTTCGAGGTCGGGCTTTGCAGCTTGGTGATAGATTAATATGGAAAAATGAAAGCCCCAAAAATCCTAATCGCATATTAGCAGAATATTTTCGTCCGTATTTTTCCATAAAAAAAAATATAATAAGAATAGTGCGCGGACCGGAATGGGAATACCTCTCAACGGCTTCCCGACAAGGATTTGAAAAGACCCTTTATCAAGTACATACGGATAGCAATCGAATGGGTATTCGACTGGCAGGAAAGTCCTTGAAATTAAAGGAAAAATTTTCGATGATTTCTTCGGCTACACTGCCCGGCACGATTCAATTACCCGCCAACGGACAGCCGATTGTACTGATGCAAGACGGACAAACAACGGGTGGCTATCCTCGTATCGGGAAGGTGATTGAGGCAGATTTGGGACGTTTGGCACAGATAGCACCTAAAGGTAATTTGCATTTTAGAATGGTGAACGAAAGGGAGGCGAGGCAATTATTTTTGCATGAAAATAAAAAGAGGTTTACGATGTGACACCGTAAACCTCCGCTTGAGTTAAGGACTTTGTTGTTGAACTGTCTTTTCAATTCTAAAGCCTTATAAAATGTTGGATTGAATTGTAATTATATAGAACATATGTAATTGATGTCTGTAAGAAACGGATAAATTACGTATTCTACATCACATTTTTTTCTTTTTTTGTGACATAGTATTAGGGCTTTTTTTTTGTTAAAAAATTCATCTACATATGCTTAGACTATATAAACGTATATATTTTTCATAAAAATAGATGTAAATAATTTTTTCGTGAAAAAATATTTTAGTTAAGTAGAAAATATGCGTGATAATTAGATTATTATTAAATGAATAATTTATAAAAAACTACAAATCAGACTAATGTAACAAATAACTTTACGAAAAATCATTGACATAAATTTAATTTTTAATATTTTCACCTACTTTATCAATCACAAAGGCATAATCAAAGGCAATTTCTTTTAATCGCTCATACCGTCCTGATGCACCACCATGTCCTGCCCCCATATTGGTTTTGAGTATGAGTGTGTTATCATTGGTTTTGAGTTCGCGGAGTTTTGCGGTCCATTTGGCGGGTTCCCAATATTGCACACGCGGGTCGTTGAGTCCGGCGGTAACGAGCATGTGTGGATAGTCCTTTTTTTCCACATTATCGTAGGGCGAATAGGACTTCATGTAGTCGTAATATTCCTTATTGTTCGGGTTGCCCCATTCTTCGTATTCGATAACGGTCAGGGGTATCGTCTCGTCCAACATCGTATTAATCACATCTACAAAAGGCACATCTGCGACCACTGCCGCGAATAGGTCGGGGCGCATATTGGTGACTGCCCCCATGAGCAAACCACCCGCGCTGCCGCCTTGTATAGCGAGTCGTTCTTTTGTTGTGTATTTTTCGGAAATAACATGCTCGGCACAGGCGATAAAATCGGTAAATGTGTTTTTCTTTTTAAGGTATTTGCCGTCTTCATACCACTGTCTGCCCATCTCGCTGCCCCCGCGTATGTGCGCGAGTGCATACACGAAGCCCCTGTCCATGAGGCTGACCCGCGTGGAGGTAAATGCCGGGTCGTAACTGAAGCCATACGAGCCGTAACCTTGCAAATAACAGGGGTTTTTTGCGTTCTTTTTCAAGCCTTTTTTGTAGGCAATCGAGATAGGAATTTTCGTACCGTCTTTGGCAGTGGCAAAGGTGCGTTCGGTGATATAATTGCTCTTATCGTAGCCGCCGAGTACTTCGTATTCTTTCTTTAATATGAGTTTTTTACTATTCATATCATAATCATACACAGTACGTGGCGTGATTGGTGATGAGTAGGTAAAGCGCAATAAATCTGTATTGAAGTCGGGATTTTCGCTGCCCCAGTAGGTATAGACAGGTTCGGGAAATTCGACTTCATGTTTTTTATTATTTTCTAAATTGATAATGGAAATATTCTTAAAACCACCCTTGCGCCCGTATACGACTAAATGATTTTTGAACGCCTCTACATTACTAATCAATACCTTATCGTCGTGCGGAATGAAGGTCTCCCAGTGCCTTCTGTTTGTCTTGCCGAGTGAGGTTTTCATCACTTTGAAATTGAGTGCATCATCATTCGTGACGATATAAAAATCATTGGCATGATGCGTCACGCTGTACTCTTCGTTTTGTTTGCGCGGCGCAAATACTTTGAATTTTCCTGTCGGATTATCTGCCTCCAAATAACGGTATTCGTTGGTCACTTGGCTGCCCAAAGCTATGAAAATAAAACGGTCGCTTTTCGTTTTGTAAGCCCCCAAAAAGAAGGATTCGTCTTTTTCTTCAAAGACCAATTCATCGCTCGAAGAGCCGAGTTTGTGCCGATGCAATTGGTAGGGGCGACGCGCCGGGTCGAGCATCGTATAAAAGAAAGTTTCATTATCATTTGCCCACACAATCGTACCGCCTGTGGTATTGATTTCATCTTTGAGCATCTCGCCCGTTTCGAGGTTTTTGACATAAATATCGTACTGCTCCGAACCATTATAATCTGCCGCAAATGCCAGTAATTTATGGTTGTCGCTCACCTCAAAACTTCGTAGCGAAAAATATTCTTTGCCTTCGGCGAGTTGGTTGCCGTCGAGCAAAATTTCCTCTTCTGCCTCCAAGCTACCCTTTTTGCGGCAGTAAATAGAATAGTTTTTCCCTTCTTCGGTACGCGAGTAATAATAGTAATCGTCTTCTTTGACCGGCACGGAAAGGTCGGTTTCTTTGATACGTGCGACCATTTCTTCATAGAGTTTTTCCTGCAATTTTTTGGTGTGTTTGGTTAGTTCTTCCGTATAAGCATTTTCTTCTTTAAGGTAATCAATGACCTCTTGATTTTCTTTTTCGCGCAGCCAGTAATATTGGTCTATTCGCACGTCGCCGTGCGTGGTGTCGCGGTGTTCAACTTGTTTGGCTTTTGGTGCTTCCATATTTACCCTTGTTTTATTTTTCTTGCATGAAGTACACACAAGCAGTATCAAAATAATTAATTGTAATTTATTCATGAGTGGAAAATATAGCGCGATTTGCAAAATCGCTTCGTGTAGGCGTACAAAGGTAATGAAAAAATTGCCGTTTAGGAATAAAATAAATTGAGTAGGTGCAGGACAGATTTTTGAGGTTCTTTGACCATTTTTGCAAAAAACTATCGAAATGGAACACAGATTTAGCAGATTACATAGATTGCGCGGATTTTTTATTTTTTTTATTGAAAATAATTTTCAATCTTTCTAATTTGATTTTCAAATAATTATAAATTCATTTTTTTAAGTATAAAAATAAATCATAACACTTTCGTCCTATGCCGATAAATATGCAAAATAGCTGCCCGCCATTTTAAGGGTAATTTGAATAAAAATTTCTCCAAGCAAAAAATTAACATACTGAAGAAGATACCTAAGCGATTTTTTACAGTTAATTTTGGTACAAGCACTGAATGATAACCAAAACGGGCGGCTGTTTTCCCTGCAATTTTGAAAATACAGGCTTCATCTTCCGGCTGTACTTTAGCCATCCACGCATCGGCTTTTTTCGGGTCAATGGGTTCAGTGATTTTTTTATTCCAATCAAATATATTTTTCGAGTGCTTGTAAAATTCCAATAACTGCGGCATAAAATCTACACCCAAAAATGCACAAATCTGTTTCAGAGTTTCCTGCGTATCTGTCAGTAAATCTTCATAATGAATCACCAAAATTCTATCCGGCATTTCTTGCTGACCATCCAATACCTGTTCGTTATATTTTTTCCAACGATGTGCCAATGCCGCCGTATTACTCACATCAAAATCCACGTTTTGATACGACAATACATTTGCACGCGGGTCGCGCACGAGATGTATAAATTTTGATTTGGGATAAAGCTGCGCTAAACGCCTGATATACAAGCTGTATTCGGGGTTTTTATCTCCTAAAAGAATCGTGTTTTGTTTGTCATTTCGCTGTGCATATTCGTAATAAACGGCTTTGCACAATTCAGAAAATTGGCTTTCGGGCGGGTATTTTTCCAGTAAATTATGAATTAAATCGGGCGTACTTTGCCACCAGTCTGTTAGTTTTTTTTCCGTAAAAAGATCGCTCACAAAAGCGGTTTTACGTTGGGTAGTCCATTTTTTTGTGTTCGCATATTTTTCATACAAATGAATGATAAAAAGGGCTTCGGGGGTCACACAAATATCGGGATGCGTATCAAGGATAGATTGCAATAGCCAAGTTCCCGACCTGCCGCGTCCGGTGATAAAGAAGAGATTTTTAGATTGTATGTTTTCGTATGTGTTCAAGGAATCATTTTAGATTTTAGATTGAGTGATTTTAGATTTTTGATTGTAGAAAATTTTATTTCATAAAAATTCAGGCAAAACCAATCAAAAATCAAAAATCAAAAATCAAAAATTACTCATTACTCATTACTCATTAAGATATTTGTCTTTAATAATAAAAAGCGGACGCTCGCGCGACTCATTATAGGTGCGATATACGTACTCTCCCAATACACCAATCGAAATCAACTGTACGCCACTAAAGAAGAAAATCGCAAGGGCAAGCGTAGTAAAGCCTTGCGGCGCATCATTATACAAAAAGTATGAAATAAGAATTTTTAAAAAGTATAAAAAACTAAAAATCAGTGTAAAGTAACCTAAGCGACGCATCACCCGCACCGGCAAACTACTAAAGCTAAACATGCCATTATAAGCCAATCGAAAGAGTTGTTTGAAATCGTATTTGGGTTCTCCGGCGAATCGCTCGGCACGTTCGTACTCCAAGCCTGCTTGCGGATAGCCGACCCATGCACGTATACCACGCAGGTAAAGACTTTGCTCTTGCATAGTCAACATTTTATCCAATACCCGCCGCGACATCATACAAAAATCGCCACTATCCAATGGAATATTCGTGTCGGACATCTTAGCTAATAAGCGGTAGTAGAGCCAATAGGCAAATTTCTTGACCAAACCCTCTTTGCGCTTCTTACGGACGGCATAGACGACATCAAAACCCTCTTTCATTTTGTGATAAAAACGCTCAAAAATCTCCGGTGGGTCTTGCAAATCACCATCCATGATACCTATATAATCGCCCTTTGCTACACTCAAACCTGCCAACACTGCCGATTGATGCCCGAAGTTGCGCGATAGTGAAATGACCTTAAATCGCGGGTCTTGTTTGTGGTAGTCAATGAGTTGAGAAAGGCTCGTATCCTCACTGCCATCATCCACACAGATAAGCTCAAAACTATCTGAAAATGAACTGATTGCAGTCATTGTTCGACGGTAAAGTTCATCAATTCCTTCCGATTCATTATACACAGGAATGACGATGGAAATTTGCATTATATAATTTTAGAAAATGAATTATGTGTGGTATTATCGCTCCCAAATCTCGGCTTCCCAAGCCGCTACATTGCGCTCCGTTTTTGAAAAACCAATCCCTACGAGATAAATGGTTTTGGTCGAATTGGCATAAGATGTCAGATATGCTCTGTTTTTAATTTGTTCGATGGCATTTTCGGCGGGTTCGTCCAATTTAAATTCCATCAAATATAGAAATTTTTCGGTCTCAACCACCAAATCCAATCTTCCTTTGTGCTTGGTAATTTCGGACTGTACATCCAAATTAAGAAAACTTGTGATGAGGTAAATTATGGTATGAAAATAACCTTCCCACATCTTAAATGCTGTTTCTTCGGATTTGTTTGGGGGTTGTAAATGGTAGGAAATATCAGCAAGTAGTATTTTTAATTGATGCACAAATACTTCTACATCTCCCTGTTTGAACCCATCTCGCATCCTGATAAGTGCGCCTCCTACTGTACTATTTTGTTTATAGGTAAATGCTTCTAAAAGATTGTGTACCAATGCTCTGTACACTTCCATGTTGGGGTAGCCCAAGTAGTAATCGGTTTGATAACCTTCTAATTCTATACGTTTGATGGTCAAATAGCCCGTTTGAAATAATAAGCCGGACATGTCGAGTTCTTCTAATGAAAATTTATCGAAAAAGCCATCGTTTACTTTTACTTCTTCCAATTCCTGCGGATTGATGTGGGTATCACGAATGGTTTCTACCAGAAAGGTGGGCGTACCAGTGGCAAACCAGAAATTACCAAAGCGTTTTTTAGCAAAAAAATTGAGTAGAGAGAATGGATTGTACAACTTGGTGATGCCATCATAGGAGTAGCCATTATACCAAAGTTTTATATTTTTGAGTAGGTCTTCTTTATTGGTATTGAAATGTTGGGCAGTGGGCTGAATATAATTATCGGCAAAATGTTTTAATAATTCTTCATGTGTAATTCCCAATAAGTCATTCCCAAGTGGGTCTATTGTTATATCTTGCAAATTATTCAAATCAGAAAACAGGCTGACTTTACTGAATTTGGAAACGCCTGTAATGAATAAAAACCGTAGGTGTTTTTGTGAATCTAAACCCTTCAAAGGCGAGAAAAACTCCCTCAAAACGGCACGGTTGGCGGCGGCTTTTTCGGGTTCTGTCAAAAAATCAATAATGGGTTTGTCATATTCATCAATCAACACAATAACAGATGTGTGTTTTTCGGCGATTCGTTTTACCAAAAATTTAAATTGTAAGCGAATGTCTGAATCAGGAATTTCTACACCATATTGCCGTGCATAATCCTGAAGGATGTAACTGATGCCTTTTTCGAGGTCCGAAGTTTCTTTACTTACTTCCGCAAAATTAAACTGTAAAACAGGATGCTGCTTCCAATTATAATCCGTTTTTTCGGCAATATACAGCCCCTCAAATAAATCTTTTTCTCCATCAAAAATATAGCGTAAAGTAGTCAGTAACAAAGACTTACCAAAGCGACGCGGACGTGAAAGAAAGTACAACTTCCCTTTATCAACCAAGTCATAGATTTGCCGCGTCTTATCTACATACAGATAGCCGTCTTCTATGATTTCCTTAAAATTTTGTAGCCCTATCGGTAGTTTTTTCATCGTGTAAAAATAGGCAAAATTTATCGTTCCCAAATTTCGGCTTCCCAAGCCGCTACATTACGCTCTGTTTTTGAAAAACCAATCCCGACGAGGTATATCGTTTTGGGCGAATTGGCATAAGATGTCAGATATTCCCTGTTTTTAATTTGTTCGATGGCATTTTCGGCGGGTTCGTCCAATTTAAATTCCATCAAATATAGAAATTTTTCGGTCTCAACCGTCAAATCCAAGCGTCCTTTGTGCTTGGTAATTTCGGATTCGACGAATAAGCCAATAAAAGAAGTAATGAGGTAAATTATCGTTTGAAAATAACCTTCCCACATCTTAAATTCAGCTTCTTCCGATTTGTTTTTCTTGGGGTGTAAATGGTAGGAAATATCGGCGAACAGAACTTCTAATTGCTTGATGAAAAGTTCGACATCGCCCTGCTCAAGTGCGCGTTGTGTTCTAAGGACAGCACTGTTTACGATTGAATGTACTTTATAAGTAAATGCTTCTAATAAATTGTGTATCAATGCTCTATAAACTTCCATGTTGGGATAACCCAAGAAGTAGCTTGCTAAACGTCCTTGATGTTCTATACGTTTGATGGTCAGATAACCTGTCTGAAATAATAAGCCGGACATG
>CALCMV010000195.1 GCA_937967535.1 uncultured Saprospiraceae bacterium | reverse complement strand
CCCGATAATTATCGGGACAAAATTGGCGAACACATTAAATCATTTACCCTATTTTTATTCTACTTGGAACATGCTCTTGCTTGGCGAGTGAAGTACTCATTACGTTTTTTTCCCATTCGATTATTTGTGCTTTTCTGTTTTTAGACCATTTATAATTGGCTAATCCGCCCCCGACGCGGAGAACGCGGTGGCAGGGAATGAGGTAGGCAATATGATTTTGAGCAAGGGCAGAACCGACGGCACGGGCTGCTTTGGCTTGCTTGATTTGTTGGGCGATTGCGGAGTAGGTGCTTTGTTGTCCAAAGGGAATTTCTATGAGAGTGTTCCAGATTTTTAGTTGGAAGGCAGTGCCGTATGGTAAGATTTTGACGGGTTTTGGCTCGTATCTAAAAATGGGTGCAATGAGGGCTGCTGTGGCATTTTGATGGTGGCGGATATGGGCATTTGCCCATTTATCGCGGAGTCTTTGAAGGATAAATTCGCGCTTGTCATCTACAAAATCCAACATGCAGATACCTCGCGTGGTATTGGCAATCATACATTCGCCGAAAGGTGTGTCGTGAAAACCATACACGATATCAATGCCCATACCTTTGTGGCGGTATTCGTGTGGTGTTAGTGCTTGTACTTGAATGAGTGGGTGCATGTGATTGTGGCAAATTCCAAATTGTAATGAATGAATGTTTTTAATGCTACAATGCTGAAATGCTACAATGCGATAATGAGAGGAAATATTGTAGCATTTCAGCATTAACGCATTGTAGCATTATTATTCACTCATTATATCGCCACTTTAGAAAAACTATTTTGACCATAGTAAAAGTGCATTTGCTTCGAGTTCGGTTTGTTCAATGTTCATTTCGGCAGGTGTATAGATGATGTAGCGGATTTTTCGGTGAATAATTTTTTCAGCTTTTTCGACCAGTTGAATGAGATAAATTTTATCAACATTGCCCACGAATACCAAATCAATGATTTTGCCGTCGAGTCCTTTAGCAAATTCGCCCGTCAGGTACACGCTGTCCAAATCGCCAAATCGCTCAATGATATTTTCGATAATGTGGTTGATGCCCACATATTTCAGCACAATGCTGTTGATTTCATCGTACAGAGGATGCTTGGTATTGGCACGAAAGATTTTCTTATTGCCTTGTGGTTCGGCTTTGAGCAGCCCTGCCGCTTCGAGGCGATTGAGTTCTACACGAATGGCATTGGTAGATTCGCCAAATTCGCTTTCCAGATTTCGCAAATAGGCAGTAGTATTGCTGTTGAGAAAAAATTTGAGTAGTAGTTTAATGCGTGTCTTAGAAGAAATGAGGGTTTCGAGCATAGCAAACGTGGTTTTCATTTTCACCACGAAGCGCACGAAGGACACAAATGCTGTGTATGGATGTAGAGAAAATTCATGAACTTTCTCTAGGTCCATGAAATCTACACATACTCTTTGAGGGTATAATTTTCGTATTCTCTGTGCCTTCTGTGGTTCGGTCATTCAAAAAAAGGGGTAACAGTGTCACCCCTTCAAAATATTTATAAACAACCCTTTTATGTAATTTGAGTAACAAAATTACTCAAAAAAGATCTTGTTGTCAAGTTTTGTAAAAATTTTAACTAAAGAATAAGGTCTAATTCTTCTTCTGTCAATCGGTAAAATTCAACCTACATAGGATTATATTCGTTGTTACTCTACGTGAGAAAAATTATTTTTGATAATATAATACCTATTTTGGTCACGAATACACTAATTTTTTTACGAATTTACTGATAATTCCCTTGAAATCATTCGTGCATTCGTGGCTTAGTGAAGAAGTGAGAATAAATTAATCCAAGATGCGAAATATTTTTTTGTTAGACGAATCATTTTTGACGCGAATACTAACCGTATTTAAGGAGAAAATGATGATTCCGATAGCTATCGGAAAACAAAAAAAAATACAGTAGATTGGATTAATTTATTCTTATTTCTTCACTTATATTACGATTTTAAGATTTTCGCATGTAGAGTAATTCGTTGTATAAAAAACAGCAAACCAATTATGATAACCGTCGTCTTCCTCACTCACAAACGATTGTGGTTTAAAATGGTCTAATTTTGGGGATAACTACACTGCTCAAAGAACAAAAGCGCATTTGTGCCTATACCAAAAAATATTTTGACCGCACATCAACTCAATCTATAATCGTAACACAGACAGGAATCTCAACTTTTGCATTTTAATTTTACATTATTTATAAGATATTGATTATTAAAATTTTAATATAATTAAAATAATAATTAATAAATAATTTTTAATTTTATAATTATTTTGGACTTTGGACAAAATGGGAACTAGGGAATTGGGAAATTAGGTTTACAATCGTAACTCATTGATAATCAATTGAATGATTTTTTTAATAAAATAAAACATGTAATTAATTATTTTTTGTAAAAATCTAATAAAGAAGGGTTTACCTAATTTCCCAATTCCCCAATTTCCTCTGTCCAAAGTCTAAAATTATTTTAAAATCAAAATATTAATAACATTTAAATAATTATAATACAAAAGTACAGAGGAATGTCTGTGTTACGTATCAATTTATAAATGCAAACCAAGTTACAACTCGTCACCAATCGCCAAGTCGAATTTGGCACATTTCACCAAGTCATTGAAGCCGTCAATCTCATTGATGCCAAGACCAATCCGAACTTCCCAACCCCGCGTTGGTGGCGCAATTTAAGACTCAAAGAATTTCAAGCTGTTCAAGGTGGTGATGAACGATTTTTCTATAATATCGCTTTGTTCAATGCTAAATTATCTGCTTTCGCGCAGCTGCGTGTGTTTGATATTTTGCAAGAAAAACATTACGTATATGAGCAGCAATTGATTCCCACTCAATTGAATATTCCCAATAATGTACTGGATAGCGTTAATTCATTTTCCAATAAAAAAATTGACATTCGCATAGAAAATAAATTGCGCGAAAATTGGATTACTGTTAAATTTAAAACCCTGAAAAACAAGGAGATGCCAACGATTGAAGGAGAAGTACAAGGCAATTTCGCAGGTTGCGAACATCTTGTAGCAAGCGTTCCTTTCGGCGAAAATCATGGCATGTACGCTCATAAAAATATCGTCCCGATGGGTGGTTTTCTACGAATAAATAATGAACACTACGAGTTTAAAAATGAGCAAAGTTTCTTCATTTTAGATGACCATAAAGGTTACTATCCGTATCGTTTGAAATGGGATTGGATAACGGCGGCTTTCATTGATGAGCGCGGTTTGATTGGTTTGAATTTGACTAAAAATCAATCCATTGACAGCGAAAAATATAATGAAAACGCCCTTTGGTTGGGTGGAAAAATTCACCCTTTACCTGCCATTATATTTGATAGAAATAAGGATATTTGGACGATAAAAGACCGACAAGGCAAAGTCAATCTGATTTTCCACGCGCTTTATCCGAAGGATGTAAAAATTAATCTTGGTCCGCTTGGTGCGTCGGATTGTGCAGGACCGTTTGGGCGGGTTTCGGGCGATGTTTTTATCGAAAATGAGAAAATTACATTTGATAATATTTTTGCTTTTGCGGAGCGAATGTATATCAGGTGTTGACGAGTTGTGGAGTTGACCTTTCCTCAACAACTCGTCAATTCGTCAACTCAATAACTCGTATAATGGAATTACTTTTTTTTAAAACACAGGAAGATTTTGCCAATTGGCTGGAGAAAAATCACGATTCGGTCAGGGAATTGTGGGTCGGTTATTACAAGAAAGCAACGAAAAAAGCGAGTATCACTTGGGATGAATCGGTGGAGGCAGCGATATGTTTTGGTTGGATTGATGGTTTACGAAAATCCATTGACGGAGAAAGTTATAAAATTCGTTTTACACCACGCAGACCGAAGAGCAATTGGAGTTTGAAGAATATAAAAACAGTGAAGGAATTGATAAAAAAAGACTTGATGCGCGACGCGGGAATGCGAGCATATGAGTTGCACAAGGAGCATAAGACACTTGTATATGCCTACGAAAAAAAGGAAGTGCCATTGAGTGCAGAATTTGAAGCGCAATTCAAAAAACATGAAAAAGCGTGGGCATTTTTTAGCTCGCAAGCACCTTCGTATCAGCGTATAGCTACGCATTGGGTGATGTCTGCCAAGCAAGAAAAAACGCAACATAAACGTTTGAATGGTCTTATCGAAAGTTCTGAAAACGAGCTTCGTGCGAAGCCGTTTAGGAGGAAATAAAACATGGCGATTGAAATCGCCTGTACAGTTATGAATTGGACGAATTATCACATGCACACTTTCTACTGTGACGGCAAATGTACAGTAGAAGAACATGCCCGACAAGCTATTGAAAATCAGATGCTTGCGATTGGCTTTTCGAGTCACGCGCCTGTGCCGTTTCAGTCGGATTGGCATATGAAACAGGAGGACTTGAAGGCATATTTGCAAGACATCAAACATGCGAAAGAGGCGCATCCGCAGTTGCAAATTTATACAGGTTTAGAGGTGGATTTTATACCGGATGTGATTGGTCCGGGCGATTTTGAGGCATATAAATTGGATGTGATTGTGGGGTCGGTGCATTACATCGGGCAGTATGCAGATGGGGAATATTTTTGCATGGATTTTACGGCGGAGGAGTTGGCGCGTGGCTTGCGTGAGGTGTATGCGGATGATGTGCAGGCGATGGTACGAGCGTATTATGAACGTGTACAAATGATGGTCAAATACGACCCGCCGGATATTATCGGGCATTTGGATTTGATTAAAAAACTCAATAAAGGCAATCGTTTTTTTGATGAAACGCAGGCTTGGTACAAGGAAATTGTAGCGGAAACGATAGAGTTAATTTCAAATTCAAGCTGTATTGTAGAAGTCAATACGCGCGGTTTTTATCAGGGAAAAACGACTGAATTTTACCCGTCAAAATGGATTTTGGAATTGTGTTTTGCTAAGAATATTCCCGTAACTATCAGTTCGGATGCTCATCATTTTTCGGAATTGGAGAATAATTTTGAGGAGGTAGCAGTGCTACTTTTAAATATTGGTTATAAAGAAGTTAAGGCTTATTTAAATGATGCGTGGACTTCGATGCGGCTCTTATCTAATGGGTAATACCGAAATGAAAATCTTGTTAAATGAAAATGCCGAAGTGGGGTGCTTCGGCACTGCATTTTTGCGGTTAGGACATTTTATAATAACGGGTTAAGTTCTGATAGTGACAACCAAACAAAGATGAAAGGCTAAGAGTATTACATCTAATAACATTACCACTTTACCCGAAAAGCCCGTACAAAACCTTCAAGGACAACAAAATGGTAATCCCAATCACCACAGCCGCCAAAATATTGACCAACAAAGTATTGGTATATTTTCCGAGTAATTTTTTTGAATTGGAAATGTACAACAAATACACTGCGATAAAAGGTAGTAAGAGTGCATTTGTAATTTGAGCAAATTTGATAATCCGCACAGGTTTCAAATCAGGCATCATTGCTACCACTATGCCAATCCCCAAAATCAACATCCACACCGCACGAAATTTCATGTCCTTTTCATTCTTTTCCCAAGCAAATAAACCTTGCGCCGCATAAGCTGCTGCCATCGGTGCCGTCAAGGTCGAACTTAATCCTGCCGCCAGCAAGCCCAAGCCCATCGCCCATTTTGCCGTAGCACCAAAAAGCGGTTCGAGTTGAGTAGCGAGGTCTTTGGCGGAGGTGACGGCTTCCACATTTCCACTCGAAGCGGCTGCCGTAATAATAATCAACATCGAAATCAAACCACCCAAAGTAATCGCCACCGCATTTTCGATGCGAATGTCGCGGATAGAGGCGTTTTCATCCCATTTTTTAGAAATCGTAGCAGCGTGAAGAAACAAATTATACGGCACGACAGTCGTACCAATCAAACCCATTATCAATAGAAAATTTTCATCAATTCCACTCGGAATAAAGCCCCGAAAAATTGCCCCAAAATCAGGACGCACGATAATAGCCGTCAGCAAAAAACAAACACTCATCAAAATCACCAAGCCAATCAATACGCGCTCTACGAGTTTATATTTTCCGAAAAAAAGCAACAAAAAACTAATACCGCCCAAGCCTAAAGGCAAGATTTTCCACTCACCCATTATCAAATGCAAACCCAGCACACCACCCGCAATATTGCCCGCTTCATAGGCTGCATTGCCAATCAAAATCGCCCCAATGACCAAGAAAAATACCAAGACCCGCGACACGCCCACCGAAAATTGACTGTCAATCGCCTCGCCCAAACCCTTGCGCGTCACAAAGCCCAATCGCGCCGACATTTCCTGTAAAATCAAGGTCGCGAAAATTGAAAACAGCATCGCCCACAAGAGCGTGTAACCCGTCTGCACACCTGCCATCGTGCAAGTCGTCAGTGTACCGGGACCGATAAATGCGGCGGCGACTAATGTGCTTGGACCAAAGTATTTTCTCATAGATTTTTGATTGAGTGATTTTTGATTTTTGATTTTTGAAATGCTTTACCTTGAAAAAGGTAATACAATCAAAAATCACGAAATCAAAAATCAAAAATTTTATTGGCTCATTTTAAACGCATAAAGCGCGAAAGAAGCCAACCAATGTTGCCCTGCATAATCGCCATCTGTGATTTTATCCAGTGAATATTTAAGGTGTTCATTAGCGAGACGTTTAGCATTTTCATTACCATCAAGTGAATATAGACACCAAGCGCGAGAAAAATTCAGCCCATCCAAATGCACCAATTTTCCATCCGAACGGTCAATGACTTTCGCGGGGTCGAGTGCGAGTTTTTTATTGGTCAATTCGGGTAAAAAATCAGCCAACCACACATCAAATTCCTTTTCCGACAAGACCTTCCGCATAATATCCGCCTCTTGCAAACAAGGCGACAAAAAATCATAGCCACTCGGTTCCCATTGAATTGGGCAGCCTTTATCATTGGCATAAAAACGAATGGCTGCGGTGCGTATCGCGGTTGCGAGTGCCTTGTCGCCCACCGTCTGTGCATAGTCGTATGCGAAACTCAATCCAAATGCTGTATTCGTATGCTCGCCTACGCGGATGGGATAGACGAGTTTGGGCAAATATTCAATGTAAGCATTAGAAATATAATCGGCGAGTGGTTGCAAATTGGTGTACCACTTTTGGGCATCAGCATCTTCCCAAGTGTAGAGTTCTTCCTGCAATTTGAGCAACCATGCCCAACCATAAGTTCGCTCAAATGACTTGGTGTAGCGATTCATAGAGAAGTACTCGACTTCCTTTTCGATATTTTCTTTTGTGAGGTTCATCGCCAATTTTGTGCGTGCCGAGTCTGCTGCTTCGAGATTCGGAAATTGCTTCATCAAATACACCAAAGACCAATGCCCATGCACCGCCGAGTGCCAATCAAAGCAGCCATAAAACGCCGGATGATGCACCTGCGGCATATCATTATCTTCGGCTTTGGCAATGGTGTGACCCGCCTTATAGGGTAGCGGCTGCGTGATACATGCGAGGGGCAATTCGGCAAGCCGATTGGCTTCGGCGAGGTCGAGGCGGATGTCGCTAACGGGTGCTTCGGACATAGTGGTAGCTTTTTGATTGTAATTGAAACAAGTCGTGAATAGGACTATTGTGAACAATGGTATAATGTGTTTCATGCTGTTAAGTTATGGAAAATGTATTGATTTGAAATAAGAATTAGCATTAGATCTAAATAATGTGTTCGCCAATTTTGTCCCGATAATTATCGGGATAAATGAAAAATTTTGAATGATAAAAAATATTTAATTTGTTAATTTTTAATTATCAATAAAAAACAAAGCAAAATTTAAATTAATTTGTCATTCAAAATTCATAATTCAAAATTTGGCGAAGACATTAGATATAAAGGACTATCGAAAATATTTGTCAAAGTGCCAACATTTTTGATGGAAAAAGTAAAAAACAACGGATTATAAAAAATTATATCGTGTTTTTTTCATAAAAAAAACGTAAATTTATCTAAGATAAATAAAACTAATTTATGAAAAACAACCAAGTAATCATCGTTTTCTTACTATTTTTCCAAATGATATTTTGGAAAAGTACTTCTTTGCAAGCAAATTCACTGAATGCATATTTGGGATTAACAAAATATGAACAGCTAAATGAGCCTGTAATTCATGCCTCTTTTGTGGCTGATTATACAGTAGAAAAATACGGTAAATTTGAAACCACACTAGAACTCGAAGCTACTTACAACAACCCTTATGATTTTGACCAAATCAGGGTTTGGGCGGTTTTCACTGCACCCTCCGGCGCACAAAAAACGGTGGACGGTTTTTTCATGCGAGATTATAATTTGAATACCTCAAACGGTAGCCTGACTCCGGTAGGTGCAGGTGCTTTTCGTGTGCGCTTTTCGCCTGATGAGCTAGGCGAATGGTCACTGCAAGTAAAGGTAAGCGATACAGAAGGTACAGCAAGTTTTGATATACAAACATTTAATTGTGTAGAAATTACAAGTACAGAAAATAAGGGTTTTGTACGAACAGGCAATACAAATTATTTAGAATTTGACAATGGCGAACAACTCATTTTGATTGGCGAAAATATGGGCTGGCACAACTCCAATGCCTATCTCAATTATCAGGAATGGGTCAATAAATTGTATGAAAACGGCGGCAATTTTATCCGAATTTGGCATGCACACTGGGGCTTGGGTATCGAATGGAAAAACGGCTGGCAAGGTTTTGAAGGCTTGCGGCGGTACAAGGAAAGGAACTTATTTTATCAGGATTGGCTCTACGATTTTTGTGCTGAAAAAGGCATATATGTCATGGTGGCTTTGCAGCATCATGGTCAGGTATCGAGTACTGTCAATCCAAACTGGCACAACAATCCGCACAATGTTGTCAATGGCGGAACCTGTCAGAATACATGGGATTTTTTCACCGACTCGACGGCACGCGCACATACGCGCAACCGACTACGCTATCTAGTGGCGCGGTATGGCTACTCGCGGGCGGTACAATCTTGGGAATTGTTCAATGAAGTCAATTGGACAGATGATTTTTACACACACATCCAAAAAGTACGCGATTGGCATGCCGAAATGGGCGCGTATTTGAAGGAAATTGACCCCTACCAACACTTGATTTCGACTAGCTATGCCGATGCCGACCAAGACCCCGAAGTATGGAACAATCCCGATTATGACTTTACACAAACCTATTTTTATATCAATAGTCCGAATCTTGAACGCGCCCTTGTAGGCGTTATTCGTGACTACATCAGAGATTTTGGAAAGCCTAGTCTGACGGGCGAATTTGGTTTGGGCAGCAGCCCCACACTTGCCAATGGCGACCCCGATGGTATCCATATTCACAATGCGCTATGGGCGCCTGTTTTTGGAGGTGGTATGGGTACGGGCATGACTTGGTGGTGGGACAATTATATTCATCCGCGCGACTTGTATTACCACTTTGCCCCGGTTCGTACAGTGGTAGACCAAATGCCGTTTTTGGAGGCTGATTTGCAGCCCGCAGTATCTTATGTGACAGGTGCGCCCGGAGATTTGGTGCTGACACCAACGCTGGTTTGGGGCGGAATCGGTGAGGGTAATATTATCGTAGATGAAAACGGCGAAACAAACCCTATACACCCAAGATTGAGTTCATATCTGTATGGTTCAGAGTGGAATACAGCATTTAGAAG
Organism: uncultured Saprospiraceae bacterium; assembly: GCA_937967535.1. Lineage (GTDB taxonomy): Bacteria > Bacteroidota > Bacteroidia > Chitinophagales > Saprospiraceae > JAHDEO01. The sequence goes on along the minus strand of CALCMV010000195.1, from coordinate 1,369 downwards.
CCCACCGAGTTTTTCGGTAAATTACCCTTCTGCGGGTGAATTTTCTGTTACAACGGGCAATCTTACAGGCGATTCGCCCAAAATTTCTATTTCTATCAATGGCGACTTGGTGCTTAACACAGCCGCTGAAACAAACACAACTTATACGGTACTCATAACGCCGGGTCCCAAACTCATCAAAGTGGATAATCTTGGCTCGGATTGGATTACTATTGAATCTTATCGACTGGATAATATGGGGTCTTGCGTAGATTCTTATGTGCTGACGGCTGCCGACAACCAAAAGGCGGCGGGTTGGGTATTGAATAGTAATTATAATCATGTAAACATGGTTGCAGGTAATGTTCCCGAAGAAGTAAAGGGCAGCGAATTGGTGGTGGAGGCTTTTGCGGATGGTGATTATTATGTAAAATGGTACGATTGCCTGACGGGAGAAATGAGACAGACATCTACCGTATCAGCTACGAATAATACGCTACGCATACCAATACCGGACCTGCAATGGGATATGGCATTTCGAGTAGATGATGAACCTGTAGTTGTTGACAATGAGGAAGTTGTGGTTTTAGACAAACTTGATATTTTTCCCAATCCGGCGAAAGTTGGGGCTGAAATTTACATCCAAACAGATAACACAACATTCAACAATTCAAAGATTTTAATCTCTGACCCCACAGGGCGTTTGGTGCATCAGACTAGTTTGGCTGACGGACGTTTTCAATTGCCGCCTCAACTCGCAAGTGGTTTTTATTGGGTCAGTGTGCAACAGGATAATGTGCTGGGAACAAAAGGCATTTTTGTAGGAAAGTAAATTGGTTCTTTGACAATTTTTGCATTTTTTTAAATGTAAAATGTAAAACACAAAATATAAAATGTAAAAGTGCTTGTAGTACGCACACAAATTATTATGTTTTTTACTTTTTAATAATTGAAAATCAATAAAATAAGTAACATTTCACGCTCACTCACGTCCTACAAATTTACATTTTACATTTATTATTTTACATTTTACATTATTTTAATTTGAAGATAAAAGTGTCAACTGCAATTCTAAACATTCCGAATTTATTGATAATTCCCTTGAAATCATTCGTACATTAGGCACTTAGTAATTTTTTGAAACCAACATGTTGTCAATAAATTTGCGACCTTAGTTTATCTCTCCGAAGGAGGCTTAAATTTAAATTTGAGTTTGAACGGGTGCATCTCAAATTGTCGCATTTTTATTTTTAGTGAAAGAAACAAAATAACTTCGACAGCTATATGGCTTCTTTTACGCTTATTTTCCCCCTTGAAAACAGTTATTTATCCCGATAAACGCCCGCTTTCAAGAGGAAAACTAAGCGCAAAATAAGCTCATCAATCTGTC
>CALCMV010000194.1 GCA_937967535.1 uncultured Saprospiraceae bacterium | reverse complement strand
TAAGTAGTGAGACAAAAATAACCTAACAACTTTTTTTTGATTATTTTTGCACCTTATGCGAGGCAAAAAACGTTACATAAAGTTAACAAAAAAAGAGCGTGTCCGTTTAGAAAATGGGCGCAAAACAGGTAAAAAGGCAACATTTCGCCAACGTTGCCATTATATCCTTCTTAGCGATCAGGGGAAGTCTATCGAAGAAATCGGAGATATTTATCAGACGAGTCGTCAGGCTGTTGCTAATTGGTTTAATCGTTACGAAGCATCAGGTATCAAAGGTCTTCATACGGGTAAAGGTAAAGGTCGTCCGGCGATTGTTCGTATTGACAATAAGACTGAAGTAAAGAAGATAGAGGATTTAGTGGAGAAAAATGCCCAAAATCTTAAACCTGTATTGACGCAGATAGAAGAGCAATTGGGCAAAAAGATGTCCAAAAAGACCTTACAGCGTTTATTGAAAAAAAAAAGTGGAGGTGGAAACGATTCCGAAAAATCTGCCCTGACAAACCTGACCCGGCAGAATATCAAGCCAAATGCGAAATATTGAAGACACTGATTGCCTTGTTTTTGTTAGGTCATATAGACCTTCGCTTTGCGGACGAGACGGCGTTCACCTTGCAACCTAATGTTCCTTATGCTTGGATTCGGGAAGGAGAACAAAGAGGTATTCCAAGTAGAAAAGGCGGTAACTTGAACGTCTTTGGATTAATGAATCTACAAGGTGAGCTGACGACTTATCAAACAACACAGTCCGTCAACTCACAAACCGTTATTGAGTGGTTAAGTGATTATGCCTCGACCCTGAAAAGAATGACTGTTGTAATAGTTGATAACGCACCTTGGCACAATTCGGCTGCCGTAGAAAACAAAGAAGCAGAATGGGAGGAACAAAACATGTTTATTTTTAGACTACCCACTTACAGCCCTCATTTGAATTTGATTGAAACACTGTGGAGAAAAATGAAATTAGAATGGCTCAAACCGGAGGATTATCAAGATAAACATACACTCCACAAAGCAATAAATAATATATTAATAAATTTTAATAGTGAAGAATTTGATATTGATTTTTCCATAGACCTGAGTTGTTAGGTTATTTTTGTCCGACTACTTAACAGAGACCAGACTATTGTCAATTCTGTGCTTAATTTGGGATGGATTGTAAATAATCATTGGTGTTTTTATACCCCCTTCTGTTAATGTTGTTTTTCTGCCATAGTATGGTACATTTAACAAATATTTATCCAGCAAAGGCAATGATCCACCGTTATCAGATACATATAAAATTATTGTATTGTCTAATATTTTTTTTTGCTCAAGGTGTTCCAAAATTCGTCCTATATTTTGGTCCATATTATGTATCATGGCAGACCTTGCAAATAGATTATCTAAATATTCTTTTTTGTTTTTTTCATACTTATTCTTTTTATGCTCTATTAACTCTTTGTGAACATAATCGTTGTAATCTATATCTATATTCTTTGAGAGTTTTTCTACTCTATTATGAGCAATTTTTTCAATATCAGCATCATACGTATATTTTTCTTTATAGAGTTGAAATAGAGAGTCGGGTGCTTCAAATGGGTGGTGAGGAGCTGTGTAGGGTAGATACAAGAAGAAGGGTTGCTCCTTGTTTTTATTGTTCAAAAACTTTATGGCAAAATCGGTAAAGGCATTGCTACTATAAAAATCATTGTCACATTCTTCATAGAGTTTTTCCTGTAAGTAGTATAGTTGGGGATATTCTTGACCACATTTATTGAAATGAGTACTTTCTCCGTTGTTGAGTCCAAAAAAATCATGAAAGCCTCTACCAAGTGGCGTTTTACTCTTTTCTGTGGGGTTGCCTAAGTGCCATTTTCCACATATAATATTATGATAACCATCCTTTTCTAATACTTCTGCCAAAGAAGGATACTCCAAACTCAAATAGCCCATATAGCCCGGTAGGTTGCGTTCACGATATATCCCTGCCAACTCCCCTACACCTACTTTTTGCGGATATAAACCGGTGAGTATGCTAGCTCTTGTGGGACTGCATCTCGCAAAATTATAGGCATTTGGAAAAACTAAACCATTAGCTGCCATCTTGTCTAGATTTGGTGTCTCTATTTCGCTTCCAAAATATCCAATATCGCTGTAGCCCATATCATCTGCTACTATCAGAACGATATTTGGTTGCTTACCATCTTTACCAAAAAAGGGAGATAATGTCGTAAAGCCTAAACTTAAAACACACAGAAAACTAATAATTAATAGATACTTAATCACTTTGAAATCTCTGATGGATGATAAAGCTATAAACACATTTTTCATATTTAATATTTTTTAAAAGGATGGAGCAATATTGGTTCAAAAGTTATCACGTTATTTTTGTTATTTAAATTTACATGAAGTCCACGATTACATTTTCAGCATACGGTCAACATTGCGTTCTACGACTTCATAAATCACAATATCGGGCTTTTCTTTTAAAATTATATCTGTATCAATTTTTGAAGCCCAGATGAATACAACTTCTTCAAAATGTTCTTTTAAAAAATCGGTCAGTGCAGAAGAAAAAGAATCTCTGATAATGACCGCTTTTCTTTTCTTTTTTGAGGCTTTATATCTCAATTCTGCTTTTGTACTTTGTCGGCGTTTTAGGTTGAGTTTTGGGGCTTGTTCTTTAGAACGTGTACTTGACACCTTGATTTCGTTGGAGATTTCATTTATTGGATAGTCCAACATTCTTGCCAATCCAAGCATTTTCGTTTCATGCTGATACCGCTCCATATTTTTTAATGGCAGAGGTCTAAACTCACCGGGAAAATCCTTGTTCAACGCAGCCATAATTTCTCGGTAGGCAAAATATGCTCCGAGTGTATTCCAGTGAGTACCTGTTTTTTCGTATAGTAGTCCGCGTTTTTTGGCTTGCATCAGGGCTTCTTCCACTTCTATCCATGTAGCCCCATTCGTATCATTTACAATCTCAGTAATTTGGTCAATTTTAGTACGTCGGGTACTATCTACTTTGAAGGGCAACTTTTCGGTATAAATCGTATGTTTATTTGGTCCTGTCATGACATAAAATTGGATTTTATTTTTATTCATCCAACGCGAAGTCCTCACCATTTGCCTTTGAATTCGAATCACCTCCCCATCCGAAAGCAAGTCTAATCCAAGCGTTTCATCAATTATATTACCTGCATTATTGCCCAAAAATAAAAATCCATCTTTTCCGACTATTACAGATTCACGCTTGGCACTTGTTCCAAATAGCTTGTACTTTAGTCCTGATATAGACCTATAACACATACTTCTGCCATTAAAATTTTCGCTATAATAAGCATCAAAATCATTAAAATATTTGAACACATTATTATTTTCTATCGTAGGAAATTTCTGTGTTGAAGGTGCTACTGTATATCTATTGGGCGATATTCCTATCAATGTTGCAATAGATGGATATACCAAAAATAGAATAAACATCAATATCAAGACCCAATAATGTGTATTTTTCATATTATCAAAATCTAAAATAAATAAATGGGCTGTAAGTGTCCGAAGATATTATGGCAATAGAAACAAAAAACAATGCGCCGAGGAATAGGTAATATATTAAAATTGTAATGATTCCAAAGTTAGCTTTACTATAGTTCTCAATACGTTCTCTGACTTGTTTGTACACAGGCATAGCCAAGATAATACCAAGTATAAATATCAATATTGTTTCTGTATCAAGATACAATCCGGCGGGCAGGATACCTTTATTAATACCTCCCATAGACATTAGATAATCAAGTGCTTGCGGCAGGTCTTCGGCTCTAAAAAACACCCAACCAAGGAGGGCGATGAGTAGTGCATAAAAATGCTGTACAGGTCGCCATGTTTTTTCGAGTATTTTGTCAAAACCAACTCGTTCAATCACCAAGAACAATCCGTGAAACAATCCCCATATAATAAAATTCCAACTCGAACCATGCCACATGCCGGTAATGAAGAAGACGATAAAAAGGTTAACGTAAGTACGGTTTGTACCTTTTCTATTTCCGCCAAGCGGAATGTACAGATAATCCCGAAACCATGTACTCAATGAGATGTGCCAACGCCGCCAAAACTCTTTGATAGAGCGAGATATATAAGGGTAATTGAAGTTTTCGAGAATGTCAAAACCAAACATTTTCCCTAAGCCTATCGCCATATCTGAGTATGCCGAAAAGTCGAAGTAAATCTGTAACGAATAAGCGATAATACCCAACCAAGCCGCGCCTGTCGTCAGGTCGGCAGGATTGTGCATAAAAATACCATCTGCAATATACCCGAAGGTATTTGCAAATATCATTTTCTTT
>CALCMV010000193.1 GCA_937967535.1 uncultured Saprospiraceae bacterium | reverse complement strand
ATACGAATTTTATTTATTTTTATATGGTGAATGAATTCGCCTGTACGGTATTCGCGGTCAGCCTGTAAAGCAGTCATTAGGGGTTCATTCGGAAAACTGATATTTTCCGAATGAACCCCGTTTACAGTATAATTGGTAAATCATTTACAGTTTAAAAAAAACTCTAAGACATTCAGCCTGACGGCGCATTTGCGCTTGATTCTTGTTCTTGAACTTGAAATTTTCCTTATCTTCGCCGCATGAAATTTGAATTTAAATCAGACTTAATCGAAACACGTACCGTCAACAGACGTTGGGTAATGATAGGTTTGGCGGCAGCGGGCTTGTTGGGTTTAGGGGCTTTTGATTATTTTAGCGATGGAAAAATTGGTATCATTGACAATTTGCTCAAACTCGCGGATATGAGCGATTGGGCGCAAATGATCTATGCTTTGATATTGGCAGTATTGGCTTTATTTGTGTTGCCGATGTTGATTCAGATATTTCGTAAAAAGCGTGTGGCGGCAGGAAAGGTGTATTTTGATGAAGAAACTTTATATATAAAAGATAAAGGTGAAGTCTATAAAATCCCACAGGAGGTATTGGACGAAATTCGTTTTGACCTTAAAAAACTCCCCGAAGGGCAGGAATTTAAGCCCGGCAAAGTGCAAGGCGGCAATTTTATGACCATTCCTATGGGCAATAAAGAACATACCTATGAACTGCAAATTGACTCTGCCGAACAAAAACAAAATCTCCTCAATATGGTCGAATTTCTACGCATCAATCACGATGTAAAAGTCAAATTAAAAGAGCAAGACGGTGGGCGGTAAAACAGGTCGAAACGACGAGATGCAAGCAAACACTCCTCTATGCGGGGATTGGATGGTGGACGATTCGTGGACGCTGTTTTTGGATAGAGATGGGGTGATTAATCATAGGATTCTCGATGCGTATGTGACTGATATTGAGGAATTTGAATTTATAGAAGGCGTATGGGAAGCGGTGCGTTATTGCTCGGAAATTTTTGGTAAAATCATTGTCGTGACCAACCAACAAGGTATCGGAAAAGGCTTGATGACCGAAGCCCAACTTTCAGGCATACATGCACATATGCAAACACGAATCGAGCAATCAGGCGGACGTATAGACGCGATTTATTATTGCCCTTTTTTAGCGGAAAATAATCCTGAATGTCGCAAACCAAACACAGGCATGGCAGCCCAAGCCCAAAGTGATTTTCCTGAGATCGATTTTGAAAAATCCATTATGGTAGGTGATTCGGTCACAGATATGGAGTTTGGGTTGAGACTGGGTATGAAAACCATTTTTATCCAAACAAAAGCCGAAGATGCAGCCGCAGCAAAGCGTTTACCAATTGATTTATACTGCAAAAAACTATACGATATAGTCAGTTTTTTATCAAAAAAACCACAACACAAGGACACTACAACACCAAAACACTATTAAGAGCATGTTTAAATTTTTTCTGCCTGATAACCAACATTTTATGAACTTGGCTTCACATCAAATCGGTCATTTATCCCTATAAACTCCCTCTTTGATGTCTCGCCAAAACCATAAACTGTTGATTATCAGTTTGAAAAAATTTAAACATGCTCTAATGCTGATGCCCGCCCGGACCGTGTACATGCCTATGTGCGATTTCGGATTCGGTAGCTTCGCGTACTGTTAGTATTTTTCCCGTAAAATGTAGGTCTTTTCCTGCCATTGGCGCGTTAAAATCTAATTTTACCATATCTGCCGTAACACCTATAATCTTTGCTTGCAAACGGTGTCCGTTTTCATCTTGCATAATAACAGGTTTGCCCAATTGAATCAATTCTTCATTAATCACACCATCTACCGCAAAATTTTGTTTGCTCACTTCAATTACTGCTTTCGGGTCAAATTCGCCGTAAGCCTCTGCCGCTTTCAGCAGAAAACTAAAATCACTTCCAGCTTCCATTTCCGATATATTCGCCTCAAAAGAAGGTAGCATCATCTCTGCACCATACAAAAAAGTCAGTGGATTATTTTCTTCTGTTGCTTCCACGATATGCCCCTCTGCACTTCCGTCGCGTAGGGTATAACTCAAGGCAACGACCTTATTTTCACTAATTATCATAACGAAATAAGTTTAAAATTATTTTTTCATAAAAACATGATAATCAATCTTTTGTTAAGCTGAAATCTGAATTTACTTAAAAATTGCTTGCGAAGGTACGAATAGTTATTAGTCTGTTCTATTTATCGTGAATGTTTTTCGCAAATAAATAAAGCCTGTATTTTGCTACATTGTTTTCGCCAAATTTTGAATTATAAATTAACCTAAATTTTACTTTGTTTTTTATTGATAATTATTAATTAATAAATTAAATATTTTTTATCATTCAAAATTGGTGAACACATTATTAAGTTTAAGTTTAAGAATAAGAATAAGAATAAGAATAAGAATAAGTTTAAGTTTAAATAAATAATTAAAAGTGTCGCTTAGTTCAGTCCAACCATTTATTAGTATCAGGAATTAAGAGCATGTTTGGATGTAATGCTATGAACCACGAAGCGCACTAAGCACACGAAAACTCAATTATCGTAAAAGAAAATTAAGATATACTGTAAACCGCACAACTTCCGTCCAGCGTTTTCCATTTCGGTTTGTCAAAATAATTCAAGATATTGCAGTCTTGAAAATTCATATTAATCAATAATGGCTTGGTTTGGTGTTGGTTATGCCGTCCACCATCTACCATCCACCGTCCACCGTTTAATGAGCAGAACACAACAAATATTACAAACTGTACCGACCTTTTTCAAATATCTATTGGTAGGATTGGTCGTTGTATTTATCAGTTTTTTATTTCCAAAACATGCCAAATTTCAATATAATTTTGAAGAAGGGCAACGGTGGATGTACGATGATTTGAAAGCACCCTTTGATTTTGCAATTTTAAAATCGGATACGGAAATCAAGCAGGAAACGGAGATTTTTGATGCCGAATTTAGCCCCTACTACAAGCGCGAACCTCAAAAAACGGAAGATGGTTTGAATAGATTTCAGCAATTATTTGCCAAAAAAATAATTGCATCGGGAGATGATTCCACTTTCATAGAAGTCATTGAAAATCAGAATAATTACAAACAATTCGGGCGCGTTGTTTTGAGTAATTTGTATGAAAGAGGTGTCATTGACCTCATTCCCGAACATCAAAATCGCGGCAATCTATTCAAAATCAGAGTCACTCACAAAAATACGGTAGAAACACCTGCACAAAATTTTTATGACAATCGAAAAGCCACCGAATTTATCATTGATACACTACCCGAAAGTGGCTTGGCAATGCCCGGTTTTCTGACCGGACCTTTGCAGGAGTCGCTCATTCCAAATATTATCTACGATGAAGTGCAAACCGAAAAACATTATAAAGAAGAAAAAAGCGACAAAATCACGCCTTCGCGCGACATCGTGCGACAGGGCGACGTGATTGTGTACAAAGGCAACATCATCACAGGCGAAATCAACCAACAATTGCTATCGCTCAAAAATGCTTACGAACAAAATATCACCAAAGAAAAAAATCCGCTTTGGGTGCTGTTTGGTTATTTCTTGTTGACGGCATTGATTATGAGCGTTTTTGTTGGTTTTTTGCGAATGAATGAACGGCATATTTTCGATGATTTTCGACAGTTGATTTTTGTGTTGATGTGGATTGTAGTCTTTAGTTTGGTGGTCTATCTTGCTGTCAAATCGGGTATCAATTTGCTGCTTTATGCCATCCCTTTTTGCATTATCCCCGTTGTCATCAAAAACTTTCATAATGCCCGACTTGCTTTCTTTACACACATTGTTATTGTGTTGATAGCCAGCTTTTTATCGCCATTAGGTTATGAGTTTACTTTTGTACAAATCCTTGCCGGAATCGTGGCTATACTTGCCAATGTACGCACCCGCTATATGAATCTTTTCTTCCGCTCGATGCTTTATATCTTGTTGGTTTACAGCTTGGCATTTTTCGGATTATCGCTTATCAAAGAAGGCTCGATTATGAACCTTGGATTTCGTCCGCACGGGTTGGTTCATATTTGTTTATTGGTGAATGTGTTTCTTACCTTATTGGCTTATCCTTTGATACCTTTATTGGAACGCATTTTTGGTTTTACTTCCGAAATTACGCTCGTCGAACTCACGGATTTGGACAAGCCACTACTGCGCGATATGTCCATCAAAGCCCCCGGCACACTCCAACATTCACTGCAAGTAGCAAACCTCTCCGAAGCCGCCGCCAAAGCCATCAATGCCAATGCACTCTTGGTCAAAGTCGCTGCCCTCTATCACGACATTGGCAAGACGCTGCATCCGCTCAATTTCATCGAAAATCAAAACAACGGCAATCCACACGACGACACTTCTGACCTTGAGAGTGCCAAAGCCATCATCGAACACATCACCGAAGGCGAAAAAATGGCAAAAAAAGCGGGACTGCCCGAAATTATTACGAATTTTATCAGCACGCATCACGGCACTACCCGCGTAGAGTATTTTTACAGACAACATCTCGAAAAGTATCCTGATGAGGAAACTGACGAAAGCCAATTCCGCTATCCCGGACCTAAACCGCAGACCAAAGAACAAGCCATACTGATGGTTGCTGACTCGGTAGAAGCTGCCGCCAAAAGCATCAAGCAACCCACCGAACAGACTATCAATGATTTGGTGGATAATATCGTTTCGGGAAAAATTAAACAACAACAATTCACGGATTGTAATCTAAGTTTTAGTGAGTTGGAAATTTGCAAAGGCGTTTTGAAAAAGCTGTTGAAGAGTATTCATCATGTGCGGATTGAGTATCCTGATGAGAAGAAAAATTGAAGATATTGCTTTGTCTTTTTCAGGTTGATTTATCTGATTGGATTGGTACTTCAATGCCTTCGCCAAATTTTGAATTATGAATTTTGAATAACAAATTAACTTAAATTTTACTTTGTTTTTTGCTGATAATTAATTAAATATTTAAATATTTATTTAAAGGGCTACCCGTTTAAGTTTGCTCAATTCTGATAATCAGTAATTTACAATCCCGTATAGCTATCGGGATGTTATTCAATGAATTGTAAAAAACTATGAACTATGAACTGACAACTATAAACTAATAGCCATTTAAAGTTTTTCATTCAAAATTCGCGAACACATTGGTGCTTGGTTTAATTTTATTATATATCTTTGACCAGACACTATTTCGTGAAAAAAACATAGCAATTTGAATTTTAATTCAATTCCCATTTTGCCAAAGTCCAGTTTAGCTTCCGAAGAATCTTTTAATGACCTTGTCAAACAATTTAGAAAATAAATCTATAACACAAATGGAAGCTACATATTTAAAACCTGAAGTCAGCGAATACAAAAAAAGAGTTGCCCAAATGACTAGCACAGACTTGTCCGTCCAGCAAATCGCAGAAATCATGGGCATCACAAAACAACAAGTCCTTGACATACAAACCAAAATAAGCGGCAAATAAGCCACAAAAAATGTCACGTATCCTCCTCACTGTCACCAACGACCTCACCTACGACCAACGTATGCAACGCATCTGCACCACGCTTGCACAGGCGGGTTATGAGGTACAACTCATCGGACGTAAGTTGCCCACTTCCAAACCTTTACGCGATTTTCCTTTTAAACAAAAGCGGCTGTATTGCTATTTCAAAAAAGGAAAATTCTTTTATCTTGAATACAATGTGCGTTTGTTTTTTTATTTGCTTTTTGCAACAACGGATGCAGTGTGTGCGATTGATTTGGATACGATTTTACCTGCCTTTTTTAGCACTAAATTGCGTCGAAAAAAACTCATCTATGATGCCCATGAATACTTTACGGAAGTACCCGAAGTGGTTGACAGACCACAGATAAAACGTGTGTGGGAACGTATCGCCCAACTCACGATTCCACGTACCAAGTACGCCTATACAGTATGCGAGAGCCTTGCAGAAATATTTGAAAATCAATACAATACAAAATTTGAGGTCGTCCGAAATACACCAAAACGGCAGACGACAGACAGACCAATCACCAATCATCAATCACCAATCATTTTGTATCAAGGTGCGCTGAATGAGGGTAGGGGAGTTGCCGAAGCGATTGAGGCGATGCAAGAAATTGAGGAGGCAGAATTGTGGTTGGCAGGAGAAGGTGATTTGTCGCAAGAGCTACGCGAATTGGCGAAAAAATTGAAGGTGACTGAGCGCGTAAAATTTCTCGGATATGTCGAACCCACCGATTTGCAACAACTAACACCACAGGCAACAATTGGATTAAATTTGCTGGAAAATAAGGGCTTGAATTATTATTATGCCTTATCAAATAAGTTTTTAGATTATATCCAAGCAGGCGTACCTTCGATAAATATGAACTACCCCGAAGTACGAAAAATTTTGGAGGAGTACGAAGTGGGTTTGGCATTAGACAGATTGGAAACACCGAATGTGCTAGCCGCAATTCAACAACTTTTAAAGGATAAAAAATTGTACAATAGGTTAAAATTAACTTGCGAACAAGCTGCCAAAATTTATGTTTGGGAAGAAGAAGAAAAGAAATTACTTGCTTTTTATCAGCGCGTTTTTTCACCTGAAAAATAATACAACAATATCAATGGTTTTCACGTTTACAATTCAGATATTTTTCAAACCAAATTTTTATAATTATTTCTCAAAAAAACCTAATTTTGTGTGCTTTTTCAAATAAAAATAAAATAATGGTACAAACAGCCGAAGTACAAGACGATTTAAAAATAATAGCCGATAGTGCGCGTGATTTTGCCGAACAATATATACGCCCGAAAATGATGGAATGGGATGAAAGCCAACATTTTCCAAAAGATGTGATGCACAAACTCGGTGAAATGGGCTTCCTCGGCGTACTCGTGCCGGAAGAATATGGTGGCGCAGGTTTGGGCTATCAGGAATATATCACTGTGATTGAGGAAGTTGCGAAGGTGTGTAGTTCGATTGGCTTGTCGGTGGCAGCGCATAATTCTTTGTGTACGGGGCATATTCTGCAATTTGGAAATGAAGAGCAAAAGAAAAAATACTTGCCCAAACTCGCCACAGGACAGTGGATTGGCGCATGGGGATTGACCGAAGCAAATACGGGCAGCGATGCAGGGCGCATGCGTTGTGTAGCCGAAAAAGATGGCGACCATTATGTGATTAATGGTACAAAAAATTGGATTACGCATGGCAAATCGGGCAATTGTGCAGTGGTGATTGTGCGTACCGGCGAATTGTTGGATAGCCACGGTATGTCAGCCTTTATCGTAGAGCATGGAACGCCCGGATTTAGTGCCGGAAAAAAGGAAAATAAACTCGGTATGCGTGCCAGCGAAACCGCCGAATTGATATTTGAAAATTGCCGCGTACACAAGAGTCAAATGCTTGGTAATGAGGGAGATGGATTCATTCAGGCGATGAAAGTATTGGACGGCGGACGCATCTCAATTGCAGCCCTTTCATTGGGTATTGCGAAGGGGGCCTATGAGGCATCGGTCAAGTACGCAAAAGAGCGCGAGCAGTTCGGAAAACCAATTGCAAAATTTCAAGCCATTTCATTCAAATTGGCAGATATGCTCACCAAAATCCAAGCAGCAGAACTGCTCACGCGCAAAGCAGCACATCTGAAAAATACCGGACAGAAAGTAACGACAAGCTCTGCTATTGCCAAGTATTATGCTTCCGAAATCTGTGTGGAAGTCGCCACCGATGCCGTCCAAATTCATGGCGGATACGGCTACACCAAAGATTTTCCGGTAGAGAAATTTTATCGCGATTCCAAACTCTGCACGATAGGAGAGGGAACTTCTGAGATTCAAAAATTAGTCATTTCAAGAAATATTTTGAAGGGAGAAAAGTAGCCGATGGACGATAGTCCATAGTCGAAAGCGAGATCATACTACTATACATGATGAGAACCTTGCCACAAAGTCACAAAGACACAAAGGGTAAATCGCTGATAATTAAGTAAATATAATTTTTAAAATTCTTTGTGTCTTTGTGCCTTCGTGGCGATGTATAGTAGTATGAAGCGAGATATTACTATGGACTATCGCCTACGAACTATCGGCTAACTAAAAACTTCTCAACGATAACTTCATTCCCCGAAATCATCTGCACAAAATAATATCCTGCCTTCAAATCACCGACATTCAAGGTCATATTACCATTTTCATTTCCTGAATATTCTCCTAAAATTTGCCCGTTCACATTTATAATATAAAATTGTGTATTCTTATTTTTCGTAAAATAATTAATATAAATTTGGTCTTGAACGATATTTGGACGAATACTCAATTGAGTATCTTCTTCTATTTTATTATTAAAAAAAGAATTAGAATGGTCTGGTGCGTTCAAAGCAGCTACACCACCTGAAATACAAAAAGTATTCGCTTCCGAAGCACCAAATCCGCCGCCACCGGCAACTACAATTGCACCATTGGCATCCAAAAGCCTGTAATTGCCACACAAACCGGGTGACACCAACGTTCCCAAAGTAGCAACCACACTACCGGGCGTGATGATAGTGCCGGGTGTGATAAAAGTCCCCGCACTCGTAGCAGTCGCACGAAAGGGACACATGCCATTATTGATTGCATCATAAAAATTGAGCGTATAACAGCCATCGGACAAGCAAGTATTTTCTGTCGTGCTGCTATTGCCCGGAAGCGCACCGTAGCCGGCACCCGAAGCCACAACCGCACCATTGGCATCTACAATATCCCAACTGGTTTGTCCCGGAAATCCATCAAAATTAATATCCAGTGCCACGCTTGCACAGCAATTTTCCTGATAGGTCAAATTGGAAAGCGTAAACGAATGTGTACCACCCGCCGCACCCGTAGCGATGTATTTAATGCCGAGATAAACCGCCGGATTGCCCACTGCCGCCGCATAATTGACCACGAATCCTGTCGTCGTTGTATTGCCTGCCATGACCACCGGGTTCCAGCCTGCCGCCGTAGGGCTGCCCGAAGTCGCGTTCCACAAAAATTCTAACTCAGGACCGGCAAAACCCTCCGTAATATCCAATATCAAATTTGAAGTAGTCGTGCCACTCATATTTATCGGTCCGTATACGAGCCATTGCTCACTTGGATTATTTGAATTGGTAAAAGCATTGATAGTATAATCACCTGATGCACAAGTCCATATGGGCTGTGAGCCATTATTAGTTACCACCGAAGCGGGAGTCCAGTCGCAGTTGTTGAGCAAAGTTTCACAAAGTCCGTTGGGCGGCGGATTGCCCGTACAAGTAGTACCCCATACCAAATCCGCATATTCAGGATGGTCAATAAAGGGATTGCGATTGCCTTGATTGGAAGAAAGCGCGATGGCATTATTCCGGTCAATTTCCAATTGGCTTGGCGGGTCTTGATTGTGCCATTGTAAGAGCAAAGTCAAGAGGCAAGGCTCGTAAATAGTCAAAATATCATTACTAAATACGGCATTGGTTGTTGCGTTTGTACCTTTCCAATTTCCGTTGATTATTTCATCCTGATAGCGCACCGCCATGTACAGATACACCCGCGCAAAATCTCCTTTGTACGAATTGTCCGGCTCAAAAACGTTGTCGTCAAAATTTGTTCCCGTATTAATATTTGTACAATTCAGCCCATCCAAACCAATATCTGTAAATGGAAAAGAAGAGCAAGGATAAGTGTTAATTGATGAACTGACTACTCCCACCGGAAAGGCACTCTTATCACTATTTGCTTGTATATCAGAAGGAAATAAATTGTGAAAATCAGAATATTGAGTAACGCCCGTACTCCCGCCCCACCACGAGCGCGGGAGTACATGCTCACGATTAAGGATGCTGAAATCAAGACTATTACCCGAACACGGCACATTAGTTCCTTTGTAACGGTCAAGGACATTGCCATTGGCATCGGTGTCATAAGTACACATAAAAGCCGGCACATCATTATAGCTGCGTACCGTATGCCCGTCAATCAAATCGTGCAATGCTTGTTTGAGTGGCATACAATTCAGTCCGTTGGCTACCTGTGCTTCTACACCATTATAGTATGTGCCTTGTGCTTGTATGGTGAAAGAGATTGCAATTAGCGCGATAAATAATATAAGATTTTTTCTCATTAAATGAATGTTAAATATGTTTAATGTTAGCTTTGCAAAAGAAGTTGTTTTTTTTGGTTTTTTTCAGGAAATTAGTGGGAAATGTTACAGGCTTAAATAGGTGCAAATATCGTTCCTGAAATTAACAAAAAATATCGCTGGCAATGTGTTATAAATCAAAGATAATCAGTTGATTCGATGGCTTTACTAAATTGATAGTGAGGCATGTACAACAGTATGTTCGTCAAATTAAAAATGACAAATCTAAAGCGAATAATTTACTTATTTTTATAAATATTTATATTTTAAATTAAAAACGTTCAATATCTAATTTGGCGAATATATTGTCGCTAACCTAATTCCCTAATTTTCCAGTTTCCTAATTCCCATGTTGCTTTTCCATTTGAATATAAATGTTTGGTACAAAAGCAGTTTATCATTACCTTCATAACAAATCAATGAAGCAATACAACAATGAATCACGCACCCATCATATTATTTGTTTACAATCGCCCAAAACACACACTGCAAACATTGGAAGCCTTGCAAAAAAACACCCTTTCCAACCAATCCAAACTCTACATTTACGCAGATGGCGCACGCGAAAACGCCAATGAAAAAGACCTTTTCAAGATTCAAAAAGTCCGTCAAATCATTCGTCAAAAAAAATGGTGTCATTCTGTAGAAATTATTGAAAATAACAGCAATCATGGACTTGCCAAATCCATCATAAAAGGTGTCAGCGAAATCACGGAACAACATGGTCGGGCGATTGTCTTGGAAGATGATATTGTCACCTCAAAAGTTTTTTTAACTTACATGAATGATGCTTTAAATTTTTACGAAAAACAAGAAAAAGTCATGCACATCGCGGGTTATTTTTATCCGGTAAATGCCAAATTACCGACGACTTTTTTTTATGAAAATACAAGTTGTTGGGGATGGGCAACATGGCATCGCGCATGGCAGCAGCTCAACTTAGACGCCACCGATTTACTCCAACAATTAGAACAAAAAAATACCACGCATCACTTCAATATTAATGGTACTTACGATTTTACACAGCACTTAAAAGACAACATCAGCGGTAAGCTCCAAACTTGGGCGATTTACTGGTACACTTCAGTCTATTTGAAGGGTGGATTGTGCTTGCATCCGCATCAATCATTGGTACAAAACATCGGCTTCGATGGTACGGGCGAGCATTGTAATTTCAACACCGTTTACCACATTCCCGAACTCGCATCGCATATTCCCCTTGAGTCCATTCCGCTCGAAATTTCCGAATCGGCGCGTATTGCTATGATGAATTTTTACAATCGCGCCACAAATCCACCTTTGCATCAACGAATTTATCGTAAATGGAAAAAGTGGACGACAAATAAATGATGAAAGCATTGAAAAAAATAGCCTACTCATTTTTGCCGTATAAAAGTTACACGGGAGTCGTTCTACGCCATTTAGTCAAAAGAAAAATACACAAAATTCCGCAAAACAAGTATCTGTTTATACTTTCCTTGCCCAATTCCGGCTCTACGCTCTTATCCAAAATATTGACGACTTCAAAAAACGTATCTGCCAACAATACACAAGGCACTTGCGAAGGGCAAACACTACCCACTGTTCGCAAATTAATGTTTGACCACGATGAAAGGTGGAATGAGCAGTTGACATTGGATTGGGCATATATTCAAGCTGAATGGCGAAAGTATTGGGATGTGACACGTCCTGTTTTGTTGGAAAAAAGCCCGCCAAATCTCATTCGTGCGAAGTCAATAATAACTCATTTCCAACCTTCTTATTTTATTATTTTAATAAGAAATCCTTATGCGATTTGTGATGGTTTTTTGAACCGAAAAAAAAATCCATGGGAAGCAGAAGTTGCTGCAAAATTTGTTATTCACCAACTCAAACTTCAAAGAAAAAATGCCGAGCAGCTTTCCAATCGACTGATCTTATCTTACGAATTTTTGACGACAAAACCGACGGAATTTAAATGTCAATTATTGGAGTTTTTACCTGAAATTTCTGACATACAAACGGACATCACCTTCAATGTCCACAACAAAATCGGAAAAGCAATGACCTTACAAAATCTCAACCCCATCAAAATTAATCGCCTCACTTCTGCTCAAATCAAAACAATAAATACCGTATTTTTGCCCGAAAAAGAGACCCTTAATTATTTTAATTTTCCGATATTGCGAAAATGAAGGTCCTACACATCAATACCAAACTCAGAGGCGGTGCCGGAAAAGCCTGTTTGCGATTGCATCAGGGCTTGTCCGACTGTGGTGTAGATTCCAAGCTGTTGGTGCTGGATAGTGTGCATGATGACTTGCCGGAGATTTATAATTTCACCGACCATTATGGGAATGCATTTGTGAAATGGTATAAAAAACTATTAGCGAAAACCTCTGCTCGACGTAAAAAACTACGACTTCTGCGATACGGCAAACCACAAGCCGGATTCGATTTTCTGAAATCACCCTTCGATATTACACATCATCCATTATATGATGAAGCAGATATTATCCACTTGCATTGGGTGACAGATTTTTTGGATTATCCTTCTTTCTTTCAAAAGAATACCAAACCTGTGGTATGGACAGTGCATGATTCAACGGTTTTTACGGGCGGTTATCCTCTAGAAACAGATTTTCCCTTTGAAGATTACAAAAGCATCATTGAGCAACAAGCAGCCGAGAAAAAAAAGTTGTACCAAGAGCAACACTTTAACCTCGTCAGCCCGTCCAAATGGATGGCAGCGAAAATCAAGCAAAGCGAATTGACAAATAATTTCCCCATTTATCAAATTCCAAACTCGGTCAATACAGACGTTTTCTGTTTTTCAGGCAGAGAATTGGCAAGGCAACAACTACGACTATCACAAGATAGTACGATAGTTTTGTTTGTAGCGGATTGTATCTCAGATAGGCATAAGGGAATGGATTTATTTCTGGAAGCCATTCGCACCTTATACGTCAATAATTTGATGTTGCTTGTGGTGGGGCGTTTCTGGGAGCCGCCTGCTAAAATGCCGCCTTATCGTTACCTCGGTGAAGTGAAATCGGAAGAACAAATGGCACTACTATACAATGCTGCGGACGCTTATGTTATCTCGTCGATAGAAGATAATTTCCCGAATACAGTGCTAGAGTCATTGGCTTGTGGTACGCCCGTAGCAGGTTTCGATATTGGTGGTATTAGTGAGCAGATTGAACATGGGGAAAACGGTGTTATTTGTGAAAAAATAGAACCCTTTGCCCTCAAAACTTCCATCCTCGAATTGCTCCAGCAACACGAATTTGACCGTAGCCGGATTAGCAAAGAAGCACACGAAAAATATGCTTTGCACGTACAAGCAGAGCGCATGAAAGCAATTTACAATTCTATTTTACATGGATAATGCCCTTCAAATTAAACCCCAAACTCCACATAGAAAATTACAAGTATTCGTAAATTCGCAGCTTGAAAAATGAGGATTGAGAGATTGTTTGATTGGTAAATTGTTTGATGGATAATATTTTTTGCAACACAAAAAATAAGACGATTCAGCAATCAAAAATCAAAAATCACCCAATCAAAAATCGAATTATGTATCAAGATTTACTTGAAAAGAAAAAGACAATTGCAGTAGTCGGTTTGGGCTATGTCGGGCTACCAATTGCCTTGGAATTTGCAAAACATTTCAAAGTCATCGGCTACGACATCAAGGAGGATAGGGTAGAGATGATGAAAAATAATATTGACCCGTCAAAAGAGTTAGAATCATCTGCTTTTGAGGGGAAAGACATCACTTTTACCGCAAATCCCGACGATTTGAAAGCCGCGCATTTCTTCGTCGTGGCAGTACCTACACCGGTGGACGGACATAAAGTGCCGAACCTTAATCCGGTCTTGGGCGCATCAAAAGCATTGGGTAAAGTTTTGAAAAAAGATGATTATGTCATCTACGAATCCACCGTATATCCGGGCTGTACAGAAGAAGATTGTGTGCCGATTTTGGAGGAATTGTCAGGTTTGAAAATGGGCAAAGATTTCAAAGTGGGTTATTCACCTGAACGCATCAATCCGGGCGATAAGAAAAATACGATTGCCAATATTATCAAAATCGTTTCGGGCTGTGACGATGAATCATTAGAGGAGATAGCGAAGGTTTATGAAAAAATTATCATTCCCGGTGTCTATCGTGCCGAAACCATAAAAGTAGCCGAGGCTGCCAAAGTTATCGAAAATACCCAACGCGACCTCAATATTTCTTTTGTGAATGAGTTGGCGATTATTTTCAGCAAAATGGGCATCAACACACACGATGTTATCAATGCGGCGGGTACAAAATGGAATTTCATCAAATTCCGTCCCGGACTCGTCGGCGGTCACTGCATTGGTGTAGACCCTTACTATCTGACTTACAAATCTAAACAACTTGGTTACGACCCACAAGTCATCCTTAGCGGCAGACGCATCAACGATAGTATGCCCAATTTCGTAGCGAGCAAGACCGTACAAAAGATGATTAAGCAAGGCAAAGACCCTAAAGATACAAAGGTCTTGGTCATGGGTATTACATTCAAAGAAAATGTCAGTGACATCCGCAACTCCAAAGTCGCCGACTTGGTAAGCGAACTCGAACAATTCTCCGTCACCGTAGAAGTACACGACCCACACGCCAATACAAAAGAAGTACACCACGAATACGGCTTTCATTTAGTTGATAAAATCGGCAAAGATTACGATGCCGTAATTGCTGCCGTCAACCACCAAGAATATGTTGATTTGGATGCCGATTATTTCAAATCCATTATGACCAATCCACCGATTTTAGTAGATATTAAGTCTATGTTCTACAAAAAAATCAGTACGGATGGCATGATTTATTGGAGTTTATAATTTTAATGGTTAATGGTTAATGGTTAACGGTTAATGAGTAATGGTTAATATTTTTTTGTGTTTAAATTTATTTTTTCTATTGTAAAATTTAATAATAACTGTCATTTCTGTTAAATTTTTTCGAGCTAATTCAAAATAAAATTTGATTTTTAAATTATTTTTAATAAAATATTGATTTTAAATTATTTGTTAGTATTTGAAAATCAATAAAAATTTGAACTCGAAAAAATTTAACAGAAAAGAGAGTAATAAAACACAAAAAGCAAAATTAATCGTCATTCATTAATCATTAACCATTAACCGTTAACCGTTAACCATTACTGAATTATGAAAATTCTTGTTACAGGTGGTTGCGGTTATATTGGTAGCCATACGATTGTAGATTTGATTGACAATGGATACGAGGTGATTTGTGTGGATAGCAATGAACGTTCAAATGCAGCTGCATTGGACGGGATAAAACAAATTACGGGTGTAGAAGTATCTCATTTTCAAGTGAATTTGTGTGATTTGGAGGCTACACGAAAAGTCTTTGAAGCGCACCCGGATATTGATGGCATCATCCATTTTGCAGCCTATAAAGCCGTTGGCGAATCTGTCGAAAAACCACTTTTATACTATCAAAATAATCTCAATAGCCTTGCGAATGTATTGGCTTGCATAGAAGAATTTAAGGTCAAATATTTTATTTTTTCCTCTTCCTGTTCTATTTATGGTAATGCGGATGAACTGCCCGTCACAGAGTTCACACCCATGAAAACTGCCGAATCGCCATACGCACATACCAAGCAAATCGGCGAGGGTATCATCTCCAATTTTGCTAAAATACATCCTCAATCAAGTTTTATTTCCCTTCGATATTTCAATCCTGCGGGCGCACATCCGAGCGCATTATTAGGTGAAGCCTCTTTCGACAAACCGAGCAATCTTGTTCCCGTTATCACCGATACGGCTTCCGGCAAGCGCGAAAAAATGATGGTTTTTGGTACGGATTACAACACCCGCGACGGCAGTTGTGTCCGCGATTATATCTACATCATGGATTTGGCAAATGCCCACACTAAATCACTCCAACGCCTTCAAAATCAAAAGAATGAATCCAACTACGAAGTCTTCAATGTAGGTATCGGCGAGGGCGTAACCGTACTCGAAGCCCTCAATGCCTTCGAAAAAGTAACCGGACTCAAACTCAATTACGAACTCGCTGACCGCCGCCCCGGTGATGTCGAAGCCATCTATTCCAACTACGAATACGCCGCCAAAGCCCTCAATTGGGAACCCAAAGGCAGCATCGAAGACATCATGCGTACTGCATGGGCATGGCAACAAAATCGCCCCGAATGGAGTTTTAAGAGTGGCGGTTAATAACAAATCTAAATATGAGCCGAATTATTATCTCCCGCGATGTGCTCTGGAAAGGAGCAATTGAGTTTTTCTTTGCAGATTTTCTCCGTCTTTTCTATCCGAATGAATGTAAAAACTTTGACTTGGATAGAGGCTTTGAATTTTTGGATAAAGAGCTTACTGAATTATTTCCCAAATCTGCGAGCAATCAGCGTTATGTAGATAAATTGGTCAAAGTTTTTACGCACGACGGTGACGAACACTGGATACTCATTCACATAGAAGTACAAGGTTATTACGATAAGTTTTTTGCCGAGCGAATGTTTATCTATTACTACCGAATTCTGGACAGATACGGAAAACGAGTAGCAGCTATCGCCCTGCTGACCGACAACAACTCTTGGTTTCACCCCACCCAGTATCAAACCCAATATTTGGGTACTGAATTGATATATAAATTTCGTACCTATAAATTACTTGAAAAAACACTTGCTGATTTTGCGAACACTAATAACCCCTTCGCCGTTATTATGGAAGTAGCTTGGTACGGGTTGGACAAAAACAGACCCGATGATGAAGGTTTGTATAGTTTCAAAATACGGCTTGTTCGCAGATTGAAAGAATTAAATTATTCAAGTGAACAAATCCGCGAACTACTCAATTTCATCAACTACTACGTCAACTTTGATAAGTCAGAAATAAAACTTAAATTTGAAGAGCAAACAGATATTATTTTACGAAATGAACAATCTATGGGTATTCATGAACGCATATTAGAGAGTGTTACAAAGCAAGTTACAGAACAAGTTACAGAACAAGTCACAGAACAAGTCACAGAACAGTTCGTACAAAAACTTGAAGCGGCAAAAAAAGAATCTGAACAGACAAAAAAACTCGCCATTCGGGTTCTCCAAGAAGCAGGAATTGGTCAAGAGGAAATTGCTGAACGAATGAATATCAATATTGAGGAAGTAAAGCGGTTAGCCGCAGAGTAAAAAATTATATTCGTCTTGTTATGCTTACATTTCTTTTTAAAGAGTAATGTAAACATACAAACGAAACACGTTTGGGTTTAAACTTCGACTTAAACCTTTCCAATAGAGTTTATCGGGATAAACTTAACAATTATGGCTACAATATATCTTATAGGTTTTGGCGGCATGGAATTAGCCGTCATTTTTGGTGTGATTTTATTGCTTTTTGGCGGTAAAAAAATTCCTGAACTCATGCGAGGTTTGGGCAAAGGCATCCGCGAATTTAACGCGGCAAAAGCGCAAGTAGAAGATGAAATCAAG
>CALCMV010000192.1 GCA_937967535.1 uncultured Saprospiraceae bacterium | reverse complement strand
ACGCAAATTCGGTTGCAATTGATAGGCTTTTTGGCGCAGTTGTTCGGCTTTTTGCAGGTCGCCTTTTTCGGCGTATGCTGTACTCAGATTGAGATACAAAATACCTCTATCCGGTTGTTGCTCAATGAGTTGTTCGAGTGTGACAATCATTTTATCTGTTTGCTTGGAAAGCCCGTAACAGAGTGACATCAGGCGGAGGGTTTCGGTATCTTTAGGGTCATATTTTCGGGCGCGTTCCAAGTGGATGAGTGCCTCATTCGGATTCTGACGAACCTCTCCATGATACCGCCCCAAAGTACGATGCACCACACCGATATTTGCCTTCAATCCGGGATAATCGGGATACATTTTTTGAGTGCGCTCAAAACCGCTTAATGCCTGCTGCAAATAGGGTTCAATTTTATTCACGTTCTTTTTTTCTTCTAAAAATGAAACGGCTGCCGCACGATAAGTAATTGCCAGATTATTCATTGCCTCTTTATAATTCGACTTGTACTGTTCTGATTTTTTATAATACTCAATCGCGGATTCGTATTGCTGCGAATAATTATGAGCATTGCCCAATAAAAGATAAGCATTGGCATAAGTCGGATGTATTTCGACGGCTTTTTTCAGATAGCCAATGGCTTCTGCAAGCATAGCATTTTTTTTGTTTTTATTTTCGGGAGAAAGCGCACGCGCTGTCAATTCTCCCCCCATAGCATTGAGGAGTTTCGCGCTATTATTAGAGGTTTTGATGTCGGTAGAAAAGAGGGTAAAATTATCCTTCCAAGCCAAATTTCGATGGATGGTTTTTGCGGAAAATAAAATTAAAATTACACCCACAATCACCATAACTCCCTTTAAATCAGTGATTGACGTGATTTCTTTTTTATTAAAATAACTTCCCAATCGCCACAGCAAAGCCGCTGCTACTAAGGCAAAACCAATTGAGGGCATAAACATAAATCGCTCCGACATATTTGTTCCAATCGGAAAGAAAATATTCGATACAATGGATAAAGTAATCAAGAAAAACAGGATGCCGAAAGCCACTACATCGCGTTTGGGCATACGCATAAGTGCATACACACCCATGCCTATATAGGCAAGTAAAGATAAAATCACCCGCCAATCTGCAAAAGACATTATCCCAACCTGACGCGGATAATAATCGTGCGTGAGTGTAATCGGTGCAATGAGCAATTGAAGGTATTTCCCCAAAGTAAACATGATGGTAGCAAGGCGTTCCATCAATGTAAATTCTACCCAAATTCCGTTTTCGACTTTCACAAAAGGATTATTCATCAAGTCGGTAGAAGTCGTACCAAAATCTGCCCCTAAGACACTGAATCGTATTGCCAAAAATGCCCCTGCCGCTACTATGAGTGGTAAAGTGTATTTCGCAATTTGTGCAAAATTAACTTTCGTAAAAAAATAAAACGCCAAAGGCACGATTGCAAGGAATGTAATCGCATTTTCCTTTGCCAAAAGTCCTAAAAAGAAGACCACACCGGAGAGCAATATCCATAAAGTTTTTTGTTCGTAATATGCTTTCAAAGCAAAATATAATGCCGCCAAAGCACCCAGTAAAGTAATGATTTCATCCCGCCCCTTAATATTCGATACGGCTTCCGCATGAATGGGATGTGCTATAAATAACAAACTCGCTACTAATGGAATAAACCACAATTTTAGCTCATCACGACGTTCAGGATTTATCAATTTTAATAAGACGAGATACAAGACAATTCCTGTCAAAGCATACCAAAAAATATTCATCAAATGCCCTATAAACGGATTTTCACTTATCTGATATTCGACTGCAAACATCGCCAAAGTCAAGGGACGATACCGCCCACCTGCAACGAGGTTTTTCTTTTGTTTGAAAAAACCATGAAAGGTATCTTTCGTGAAAATATTGGCAAAATCCGCCGATTTGGTAAAGTCATTATCTGTAATCACAATCGCATCATCCCAAGTGTAATCGCAGCCGAGTGTATTGGCGTACAGCACCGCCGCAAGTGCCGCAAGGATGATAAGATGCAAGCGCGAATTGCGTAAAAAACCGGACTTGCTTGCCGTTTTTTGCGCTTTACCTTTCGGGATAGGGCTTGTTTTTGTATTTTTCTTGTGTTTGCTCACTGTATCGATGCTTAAATGCTTATATGATGTAATGCTTAAATGGCATTCTTTTGATGACGAAATTAGGGAATTTTTTGTATATATTTGCTGCTTTTTAATTTACGCCTTTAAGATTAGCAATTATGAGTGTGCCCATTCCCATTAAAGTTTTTGTTTCCTATTCTCGCAAGGATAAGGATTACAAAGAGGAATTATTGGAGTTTCTTGCTCCTATGCGTCGCAATGATACTATTCAAATTTGGAATGATAAAGATATACTTCCGGGCGAGCAGTGGGAAGATGAATTATTAGAACGATTGACTACCGCAGATATAGTTATCTTTTTGGTGAGTCCAAGCCTTCTAAATTCTGATTATATTCACCGCGTCGAGATTAAAGGTGCAATGGAGCGACATAAGAAAGGTGAATTAGTCATCATACCCATACTAATTCGTAATTCGGATTTTGCGGAATCTGATTTTAAGACTTTTCAAGGACTTCCTTCTGACTTAAAGCCTGTTTCGACTTGGGAGGATAGAGATAGTGCATGGTTGAATATTACTAAGGGACTCAAACGAGTTATTGAATCTATTCAAAAGAAAAAAGAAAGAAATACAACTACAACATCTGTCGGCAATAATCCATCCGGCGAAACGATGCCCGACGATTCAACTGTTTTTGATAAGGCTCGTACAGCAATTGTAAATACAAAAATGAAAGACGGGATAGAGCTATTAATGAATTACACCAAAATTAATCATAAAGACAGGTATAATTCTTTATTGTTACTCTCCAGTCAGTTTAATGCTCTGAAAAAGGATAGAGAACTAAAAGTAAGGCGTGACGATGATATTGATATTTCCATTAATCGACTTAAAAATTCATTATTTAGTATCATTGACAATTTAGAAAAAGAGACAGGAGAATAAAATGAAAAAGCTAAAACGCCTACTTGTCACCCTCATCCTCCTTGCCATATTGGTCTTGGTGGGCGTATTGGCGTATAATGCGATAAAATTCAGCCCCAAACAAACTAAAATTGACCTCGCGCCCGACCTCCCCTTGAACGACGACATCACCTCCCGCTTCAGTCAAGCCATCCAAATTCCGACCATTTCATACGATACACACATAGATACGGCGGCATTCCTGACATTCAATCAATACCTCGACAGCCTCTTTCCTGCCATTACTTCGCAATTGGATACACACACCATAAACCGCTTTAGCCGCATCTATAAATGGTATGGGAAGAACGCGACGCTCAAACCCATTTTGCTCATGGCACACATAGATGTAGTGACTGTCGAAGCCGGCACCCGCGATACATGGACAACCGACCCATTTAGCGGAAAAATCATTGACAAACACATATATGGACGCGGTGCGATTGATGATAAACTCTCACTTGTTGGGATGCTCGAAGCGATTGATTTGTTGATTGCTGAAGAATATCTTCCCAACCGAACCGTCTACCTCGCTTTCGGACACGACGAGGAAGTGGGCGGCGCGAATGGCGCAACAGCCATTGCCAAATATTTCAAAAACCAAAACATCCAATTTGAATACGTACTTGACGAGGGCAGCCTCGTGACCGAAGACAATATACCCGGACTTGACCGTCCATTAGGCTTGATTGGTATAGCCGAAAAAGGCTTTGTTACACTGACACTTACGGCGCGTACCGATGGTGGTCACTCATCCATGCCACCCGTACAAACGGCTATTGGAGTATTGAGCAAAGCCATCACAACACTCGAAGCCAATCCCATGCCCGCCACATTCGCCGGACCAACACAGATGATGCTCGACCATGCGGGACCGGAAACCGATTTTTTGATGCAAATAGTGCTGGCAAATACATGGTTGTTCGGAGGAATACTAAAACGTGAATTGGCAAAAAAACCAACAGGCAATGCCCTCATTCGTACTACAACGGCAACCACCATGATTGATGGCGGTATAAAAGATAATATACTTCCCAAACAAGCCACTGCAAAGATAAATTTCCGTATTCACCCCGAAAATACGATTGAAGATGTGGTCAATTATGTTAAAAAAACGGTGAATGACGATAGAATTACTATAGAAATTGACCCGATGCCACAAAATCCGTCTAAAATTTCAGACCATAAAGCCTTCGGTTTTCAAGTAATTCAACGAACTTTGCAGGAAACTTTCGCAGAGGTCGTCGTTGCGCCCTCACTTGTGGTGGCAGGAACAGACAGCAAGCATTTCGTGGAGGTAGCTGACAACACCTACCGCTTTATGCCCATACAACTCAATAACGAAGAACTTAAAGGTATTCACGGAGTCAATGAACGCATTTCTATTGAGAATTATAAACAAGCGATTCGATTCTATTATCGTTTAATTCGCAATAGTTGTCAGTGAAAATGATTGATGATTAATGATTAATTTTATTTTGCTTCTCAAAATTCTTTTCCATTGATTTTGAGTTTATTATAAATAAAAAATTAACTAAAATTATTTCGTTGGCAATATTTTTGACTATTTACTAAACAAAAAAGCGAAAATTAAATTTAAGAAAAATTGAATTTAAAATTTAAAAGTAGAGTAGGACGCGAGATTTTTTTGTTTCACAAATTAATATAAATAAAATATTTCACAGAACAAAAAACACGCATCACTCACGTACTACAAGCAATTTAAATTTTACATTTATTATTTTATATTTCATTGATTATACATTAATTAAAAAAAAATTTCTTGAACATGAGAAACATATTTTTCATCATCGCACTGATTACGGTAGCTGCCTGTGGCGGTCCGAAAGAAGTGGCAGTCAACAACACCCCTGTGGCAAAAGCCCCCACAAAAGCTGCTAAAGCAGGTTGTGAAACTTTCGACAACACTGCCGACCCACAAGAAGCCACCAAACTACATGTACTCTACCGCGACTACGTGAAAGTTAAAGATTATGACAATGCGCTACCGCTTTGGGAGAAGTCATACAGAATGTCACCGGCTGCTAATGGTAAAACATCTGTTGTATACAAAGACGGTGTAAAAATCTATAAGCACTTCTTCAAAAATGCAACAGACGCAGCGAGTAAAGAGCAGTACAAAAACAAAATTCTCGAACTCTACGATGGTCGCCTTAGCTGCTTCCCGGATGACGAAAATGCAGTATTGTCACAAAAAATCCGTGATTTGTACTACGATTTTGATGACAAATCGAACATCCTCGCGCTCGGTAAACGCGCCCTCGAAGTAGGTGGTATGGATGCCAGTCCTGCGATTTTCTACGCTTATGCGGATGTAGCTGCTACGGATTTTATTGATGAAAAATTGAGTAAAGAAGAAGCATTGGACATTTACAACAAACTCAATAAAGTCGCTGTACACAATATGAACAACGATGAGGATCCGGAAAAAGCCGGAAGATACGCTAAAGCATGGGATGATGCACGCGGACGCTATGAGTTGATTGGTGCGTATGTATTTGATTGCCAACGTTATGTTGACCAATATCGTGGTGAGTTTGACGCAAGTCCTACGAAGGAAACAGCACGCGCATTAGTACCGAAATTGAGCGTAAAAGGTTGCGACCAATCTAACGCTTTCTTCGCGCAAGTATGGAATACGGCTTATCCGAAAATTGTTAGAACAACAACAACGGCATCTCGTCCTAGCACAACTAAACCGAGTGGTGGCAGCACAGCAGGTATGTCGGACAGAGAAAAAGTAGCCTACTACGAAGACAAAATCAACGACCCATCTATCGCTGACAGTAAAAAATTTGCCTATGCACTCAATGGTGCCAACATCGCATACAGCCGTCTCGGTCAGAAATCAAAAGGTCGCTCGCTCGCTCGCAAAGCAGCGAAATACAATCCTTCTTCGGGTAAGCCTTACTTAGTAATTGGCAAAATCTACGCAGGTAGCGGTAAAGATTGTAGCAATGGCGTAGGTACAGGATTTGATGCTCAACAAGTGGTTTGGGTAGCTATTGACCAGTGGAATCGCGCTATCGCTACCGAGCCGGGTTCGGAAGTGGCTAACGAAGCAAAAGGTCTGATTAGCAAATACAAGCAGTATATGCCTTCACAGGAAGATGGCTTTATGAAAGGTTTGAAACCCGGACAAAGCTACACTGTTGGTTGTTGGATTAATGAATCTACGAAAGTACGTTTTAATTAATCGGGTTACAGCTTAATTTGTGATTCGTTTTAGAATAAAAAAATAGCAGATATTTCATGGAAATATCTGCTATTTTTTTTTGTGTACACCTCACCTATTTTGTAGGGACAGAGCATGCCCTGCCCCTACAAAATTCTTATTTTTTCAGACAATCAAAAATCACCTAATCAAAAATCACTTTATCCCCTTTTCTTACTCTTTTTCCTCAATTCTTCTTTCGTTACAATTTCAATTTTTTCTCCCTCTTTCAAATCTTTTGAAATGGCTTTGTAGGGACCGGTTACAAGTGTATCGCCGAGTTCCAGACCTTCTAAGACCTGAATATAAGTATCATCCTGAATACCCGTTTTAATCTTTTGCATCATTGTAGTATCGCCTGATTTGAGAAATACGACTTCTAATAGGTCAGGGTCGTCTTCATCTTCGGCTTTTTCATCTTCGCGGGTCGCAACGGCGAGTAATGGCACCGTCATAATATCGCGCTCGGTCAGTGTACGAATATCCACCGAAGCCGACATGCCCGGACGAAAAACACTGCGCCCCGGCTTCTGCAATTCACGATACGAATCGGGCAAAAGGCGAATATTCACCCGAAAATTGGTCACTTGGTCGGCGGTCAATTGTCCGGTCAGACCCCCGCTTGCAGAGCTGGCGATTTCCGTCACGACACCTTTAAATGGATGGTCAAGATAAGCGTCCACCTCTACATCGGCGGTATCGCCCGTAGCTACGCTGATGATGTCATTCTCACTAACATCTACTTGCACCTCCATGACATCCAAGTTGGCAATTCGCATGATTTCTGTACCTGTCATTTGCAGCGTACCGACCACGCGCTCGCCTTGTTCTACATTCAATTTGGAAATCACGCCACTCGTAGGGGCATAGATGGTCGTCCGACGCAGATTGTCTTGTGCTTCCTTTACGGTAGCATCGGCACTCTTCACCTGAAATTCTGCGGCACGAATACTTTCTTGCGATGAAGCAATATTGGCATCCGACGACTCAATGGCAGCATTGGCAGAAACGAGATTGGCTTCCAATGACCGCAAAGCAGAGAGCGTACCCTCCAATTCGGCATCCGAAATCACGCCTTCTTTGTGTAGCATTTCGTTCCGTTTGTGGGCGGCGCGGCTGCTTTCGATTTGTGCCAAAATCTGGTCGCGATTTGCGATAGCTTGCTTCTTACCTGCCTCCAGTTGAGCAACTTGTGAACGGGTGTTTGCCAGATTTGCTGCTGTTGCATTTTTACTGGCTACCACACGCTCTACGGCAGATTCGTACTGGTCGGGCGCGACCTTACCGAGCAATTGCCCCGACTTCACCGTATCGCCTTCTTCGACATACAATTTGACCAATTCGCCCGATACATCCGAACTGATTTTGACCTCAAATTCGGGGTATATCTTGCCACTTGCCGATACCAATTCAGTGATAGAGCGTTTTGCCACTGCTTCGGCAGTAACTTGTGTGGCTTTTTCTTTTTTGTTATTGTTTCTCCAAAGTATAAACCCCACTAAGCCTATTATTGCAGCCAATAATAAAATGATGGGCCAACTACTTCTTCTACGCTTCCTTCTGGTCATAATAAGTTTAAGTTGAAGTTTAAGATTAAGTTGAAGTCGAAGTTTAAAACATGGTTTTTGGCGAAGCCAAAAATGAATTTAAACTTAAACTTAGGCTTAAACTTAAACTTATAAAGTAATTTCTCTGCCAAGATAAAAATCAAGGACTTTTAAACTAAATACGTATTGATATTTTGCGTTCAGTAAATTTAATTTTGCAATATCGAGGGCATCTTTTGCGGCGGTATAATCGAAGGTATTTATCGCACCCAAATCAAAGCGTTTTTGTGCGCTGGTAAATGCTACTTCGCGGGCTTCGAGTGTTTTGTCGGCGGCACGAAGTGTATTGCGTGCAGCACGGGCATCAATGAGCGCGTTTTGAATATCGTTTTTGAGTTGTTGGCGGGTTTGTTCATTGGAAAGCTCGGCACTGAGGACACCGAGTTCGGCGCGTTCCACATTGATGCGATTGACACCGCGACTGTAAATCGGTACATTCAGACTCACACCGATGGCTTGACTTAGATTTTGATTGAGTTGATTGGTAAATGGATTATTTTCAACTCGCGGAACAGGTGTATCTATTATCAAATCAAAATCTTCTCCCGTAATCGGATTCTGTGTAGTACCTATAAATTGCGGAAAAGTATCAACCGCACCTGTCAAACGCCTGCCAAGATTGGAGTAGTTGGTAGATAGCCCTCCAAAATAAGTCAATGAAGGACGCAGCCCCGCTTTTGCAATATCAATCCCCACTTCTGCGCTTTTTTTGCGATATTCTCCTGCTACGATTTGTGGTTGATTTTTGACCGCTTCATTGTAGAGTGTTTCTACGTTTATGGTGCTAATATCCAATTCCTCCAACAATTCAAATGCAGGACGTGCGATAGACATTTTGTAATCAGGGTCGAGATTGAGTTGTGTCTTTAGCAATGCAAATGCCTGAACGAGTGCATTTTCTGAAGCCACAATACCCTGCTCGTCGCTTGCCACTTGTGCTTCCAAATCTAGGAGTGTCACCCTTGCCACTGCACCTGCATCAACGAGTTTTTGAGTGCGGTCTAGTTGGGCTTGGGTTTGTTTGAGGCGATTTTGAGTGATGTTGATTTGGTCTTGGGCGAGTAGCACTTGCAGGTAAGCCTGTGCCACGCTCAATCCCAAATTATTTTTCACTACACTTGCATCAGCTTGTGCGGCTGACACATCGTATTGGCTTTGTTTGATACTGTTCTGTACTTGTCCGCCGCCATAAATCAGACCGCCGCCATTCAATCCAAAACCATTCGCTTGGATGGTATTGTTCTCAAATGAATTGGTCGTCGGGTCAATGGAGCGACCAAAATTATAACTATGCGAAGCACTCGCCGCCAGATTGGGCAAGCGCGATTTTTTGCTTTGCTCCTGCGTCAATTCAGCCTGACGAATCCCAATAGCCGCTTGTTTGATTTGCAAATTATTATCTTCTGCATAACGAAGACAACGCGCCAAATCCCAAGTATCATTTTGTGCAAAACTTGGGGCGGTAAAACATAGTGTAATTAAAAATATTGTAATTAGTTGTTTCATAAACTCTTTTTAAATGAGTAGATGGGTAAATGAGTAAATATTAATGCGACAATGATAGCGATACCGAACACATTTACTCATCTATTCATTTACTCATTTTGTTTATCTTTTGTAATTAACCACAATGCTACCACGAAGTTGACAAAAATTCTAATTATTTATATCAAATCAAATGAATTATGGATTAAATAGGTACGTTAGACGGTGAACGGTGGACGACAGACGGCGAACTATCAATGGCAGACGATAAACGACAGTGCATGAATTGACCGTAAAAAATCGTAATTTTGACCAAATTTTAACTCACAACTTGATTTATGACTAAAAAAAGTTACTTTGATGATGTATATGATTTTGTTCGTGAAATTCCGCACGGGCGTGTGACAACTTATGGCACAGTTGCCAATGCGCTCGCGCTAGGTTCGGCGCGAATGGTGGGTTGGGCATTGAATCAATGTTTTGGAGCAGAACCGCCTGTACCCGCACATCGCGTGGTCAATCGTAAAGGTGAATTGAGTGGGAGAACTCATTTTGCTACGCCTACTTTAATGCAAGAATTATTAGAGAGTGAGGGAATTGTAATTGAAGATAATGTAATTCAAAATTTCGAGGAAGTACTATGGATACCCGATTGGTAATACGTAGCGCGGCACTTCCAGTCCGCGTTGTAGAACGGTGCTTCCAGCCCGTTCCACGTTAGTTTAGCTCTACATACGAAGGAACGGGCTGGAAGCACCGTTCTACGATTCGATTCAAATCCCTATCTTTGCCCGTCAAATGAATAATCAACACAAAAAGGATGTGCCTATCAAATTTGCGGTAATCGGTTGCGGACATATTGGTAAGCGACACGCCCGCACGATACGTGTACATGCGGAGGCAGCCTTGGTGGCATTATGTGATACTGCACCGAAAGAGAAGCTGGGTATTGAGGAATTTGATGCGCCGTTTTATAGCGATTTAAATACTTTGTTAAATACTGAAAATGATTTAGATGTGGTCTGTATTTGCACGCCAAACGGCTACCATACCGAGCAATGTATAAAGGTACTCGAATCAGGAAAACATGTGGTGTGTGAAAAGCCGATGGGCTTGCGAAAGGCAGATTGTGAACAGGTCATTCATAAGGCATTGACAGTCGGTAAGCAGGTTTTTTGTGTGATGCAAAACCGTTATTCGCCACCTGCGGTTTGGTTGAAGGAATTGGTAAACGGGAAGCTATTGGGCAATGTACACACGATGCAATTGAATTGTTATTGGAATCGGGATGACCGTTATTATTTGAAGGGTGGCAAGGCGCACGAGTGGCATGGTAAGCTGGCGCAGGATGGTGGTCCGCTATTTACTCAATTTTCTCATTATGTGGATTTGATGTATTGGCTGTTTGGCGATATTCAAAATATTGAAGCGCGTTTTGAGAATTATACGCATCGTCATTCTACCGAATTTGAAGATACGGGGATTGTGTCTTTTGATTTTGTGCAAGGCGGTATGGGCTGTCTCAATTATTCGACGGCAATCTGGGGGCAAAATATGGAAACGAGCATCACCGTAACAGGCAGCAAAGGCAGTGTCCGCATCGGTGGTCAGTACATGGATAAGGTCGAATATTGCCATCTCGAAAACTATAAAATGCCCGACCTCAAAGCCTCCAACCCGCCCAATGATTACGGCACATACAAAGGCTCAACGAATAATCATGGTTTTGTTTTTGAGAATGTTATTGATGTATTAAAAGGTCATAAAACTATCACTACCAATGCTTTAGAAGGTATGAAGGTAGTCGAAATTATAGAACGTATTTACGGTAGACGCACGTAGAACGGTGCTTCCAGCCCGTTCCCTCATATGTAAAGCTAAACTAAGGTGGAACGGGCTGGAAGCACCGTTCTACGGCACGCGGACTGGAAGTACCGCGCTACGGTTGCTCAAAATTATTTATTTGAAAATTACAATACATCCAAATTTTTCCGCAGAAAAAAAGTACATCATTCGTGTGCTGATGGAGGTGTATTTGGGATTGGAGTATTCATTGGAATTTGGAGAGGAACATGAATACAAAATAATTTTGAAAAATGGCAACTCACTCACCTTTGCAGACGATTTTTTTGAGCATTTTTCGGAAACAGCAACTTATTTAGACCAAAAAAATATTCCTAAACACATTCGTTTTCTAAAATCCGGATTTGCACCACTCAATGATATGCCTATTATTTTTGGCGGAAAAAAGATGGATAATCAAGGGCATAAGATTAAATGTGGTATAGATATTTTCGCAGGTGCATTTTTTATGTTGAGTCGTTGGGAGGAGTTGGTAAATCCATTGCGGGATGCCCATGAACGTTTTCCGGTGAGGGCTTCGTTGGCATTCAAATGCAATTTTCTGCATCGTGCAGTGGTCAATGAGTATGTAGAATTTCTGTGGAATATACTCATACATTTAGGTATCCGACAAAAACGAAAAACTCGAAATTTTTCATTTGTACTGACACATGACGTGGATGCGCGATTACTTTGGCGCAATTCATTTTCTCCCATAAAAACTATACTTGGAGATATTTTTAAAAGAAAAAATAAAGCCGCTACACGACAACATTTTCATTTTTGGAGAAGAAAAAAAGACCCCTTTGACACCTTTGATGAATTGATGAATTTGTCTGAAAATCAAGGGCTTACTTCTCATTTTTTCTTTATCACAGGTGGACATACGCGCTTTGAAGGAAATTATAAGATTGATGATTTTTCCGTAAAACAACTTATCACACGTATACATGAGCGCGGGCATGTGGTGGGCATACATCCGAGCTACGATACCTATCAAGATGCAGCGATGTTGAGTTCGGAAATTGAGGCACTAGCCCAAGTATCGCCACAGCCTGTAAAAGCAGGGCGGCAGCATTTTCTGCGATTCAGTGTACCGCATACCTGGCAGGCATGGGAAGATAATGGCTTGGAATGGGACAGCACGATGGGCTATGCAGGCGCAATCGGTTTTCGGTGTGGGACTTGTTATCCCTTTCCGGTATTCAATATCTTGACCCGCAAGGAGTTGAACTTGATAGAGCGTCCGCTTTTGGTGATGGAGGTGACTTTATTTTCGGAAGTGTATATGGGCTTGACGCAGGCAGAGGCATTGGAACGAGTACAGGGAATTATGAAGACGGTGCGGCGATTTGAAGGAGAGTTTGTGCTGCTGTGGCACAATTCTAATTTGGTGTTGAATGGCGAAGATTATTGGGAAATTTATCGGGCGATTGTATCTTAATTAATAAGTGGTTGGGCTGAACTAAACGACACTTTTAATTATGATAATTCATTGAAATGAATTACTTATTTAAACTTAAACTTATTCTTAAACTTGTACTTTCTCTTACACCCTTATGAGTCGAAAAACAGGATAGTATTATCTAGTGTATCGAGGATACGAACATTAGCGGCATTGCCTTCGTAAGTAGATTGCAAACCGGAGAGCAAAATTTCGGCTTGCGGAAATGAATTGCTCAAAGCATCAATATAATTTGGCGCAGGGACTTTGGTAAATGAAGGGGATAAAATGGTGTAAATATATTTGGGTGCGTGGATTCTATAAGGGGTTTGCAATTCATCCAATGGGATATTTTGCCCTAAGTAGATTACTTTTTTCCCTCTGATTTTTAGGAGGTAATGGACAAAAAGTAGTATTAATTCTTGTATTTCGCCTTCGGGCAGATAGAGGAGAAAAGTAGTTTGGTCGTCATTTTGTTTGAGTGGAAGTTGGTCAATAGCAACGATGATTTTTTGGCGAATGAGGCAAGTGATGAAATGTACTTGTGCGGGATTGACCGAACCGGTCATCCACAGGATAGTGAGCTTGCTGAGGAAGGGATTGATGACATCCAGCATGGTTCTTTCCAAGCCGATTTGCTTGATATTGGTGCTGACGATGCGGTTGAATTTGTACTCGTCCATCTCAATCATCGAAATGGTGAGGGCATCAAGTTGTGTGGCATGTTCGGAATTGACTTCGGAGAGCGCAGCGACTTTTTCGGCGATTTCTTTCTCCGACATTTTGGCGATTTTGGAGATTTTCAGACCGTTGCGATTGAGTAGCCCGACATTGAGCAGATAGCGCAAATCTTCGTCGGTATAATAGCGGATATTCGTCTGTGTACGATTAGGTTGTATCAACTCATAGCGTTTTTCCCATATCCTGATGGTATGGGCTTTGATGCCAGAAAGTTGTTCCAAATCTTTTATTGAATATACTGCCATTATTTTGCTTGATAATTTATGATTGATAGCCCATAATTAATCGGAAAATCAACATAAATACTTGTAAATCAGCGAAATGCAATCTTTTTACTTTTGTATGATTAGTGAAACAAGTTTTTTAAAAAAAAGTTTAGTCCAAAGTCTTTATAAATAAAAAATTTTAAAAAACAAATTATAATGTAAGCTGTTTTAGTTTTGGAATTTGGGTAGAGGAAATTGGAGCTTTTAAAATTCGCTATCAGTTCATAGTTGCCAGTTCATAGTTCATAGTTACCAGTTCATAGTTCATAGTTTTTTACAATTCATTGAATGAGATACCAATAGCTATTGGCAAGGGATTGTAAATTACTGATTATCAGAGTTGAGCAAATTTAAACGGCTAGCCTGAAAATTCACTAAAACTTAGTTAAGTTTAGCATGGATAAAGCATTAATTATTTTCATAAAAAACCCTGAACGCGGCAAGGTAAAAACACGCTTGGCGGCAACGCTCGGCGATGATAAAGCATTGGAAATTTATAAGCAATTGCTCAAGCATACGCGGCTCGCCTGTGAGCAAACGGAGGCAGACCGTTTGTTGTTTTACAGTAATTTTATTGAGCAGGAGGATGCTTGGGAGGATAAATATTTCAAGAAATTTGTACAAGCGGGAAGTGATTTGGGCGCACGTATGCGGACTGCTTTTGAAGATGCTTTCGGGCGGTATGGCTATCAAAAAGTAGTCATCATTGGCAGCGATTGTGCCGATTTGACTAGCGACACAATCACTGCTGCTTTTCAACATTTGGAAAGCCATGACACCGTCATAGGACCATCGAATGACGGGGGTTATTATTTATTGGGAATGAGGCAGTTGTTTACGCCCGTTTTTGAACGAAAACAGTGGAGTACCCCCTCTGTTTTGGAGGATACAATAGTGGATATTGAAAACGCCGGTTTGACGTATCATTTGCTGCCACAACTCACGGATATTGATACCGAAGCGGATTGGTTGTCGGTGCTTAGTTGATGTTTGTGATAAACTATTCACTATGAACTATTCACTAAACACTCATTTCCATTTCTTGAAATATTCGTTTGATACGGAGTATAAGTTCAATTGGTTTGAATGGTTTTGAGATAAAATCATTGGCACCCAAACGGGATGCTTCCAGTACGACTTCGTCCAGTTCTAATGCAGATATAACAATGACGGGTGTCTCTTTTTGCTGGTCTTGACGAACAAAAGTAATCAATTCCAATCCACTGACATGCGGCATCATAATATCGGCAATGATAAGGTCGGGGTCTTCCGTCTGTATTTTATCTATAGCAACCTGCCCGTCTTTTGCTCTGACGACTTCATAGCCTTGCTTTTTCAGTCGAAATTCAAGTGCGGTGAGCATGATTTCTTCATCTTCACATATGAGAATCTTCATCGTGGATAATACATTTAGAGGCGAATGAACATAATGTAAGTTCGAGAGACGGTCGCTAGCTGTCTATACAAGTTCAAATTCAAGTCAAAATAAATAAGCGTAAATGTAAAATAAGGAATGAATTGAAAGACAAATTTAAAAAATAATTTGCAGTCAGTTAATTATAATTTGTAATATTATTTTTTATCGTTCCTAATTATTTGACTATCAGCTTTATTTACGTTTTAGTTTGTTTTTATATTTTTAAAATAGACTTGAAAATAATCTATTTACGTACTTACCTGTAAAGATATATTTTTTTTAAATAAAAAAAAATATTTTACGATTATTTTAAACAGGGTTCATCAAATTATTTCGTGCATCTTGCAATTCGGGCAAAGCTTTTGTGTATAGTTCGGTCACTGTATTGACGAGTGCCGACACAGTCTGTGCGATGGTTTCTTCGGATATGCCCGAATTTTGACGTTCCCAAAGCGTTTTGTCAATTTTTTTGTTGGTTTCGGTCAGTTCTTCAAAACCAACATACGGTAGTGTAGATTTCATTTTATGGCTGACCTGTTTGAGTTCGTCCCAATTTTGTTCGGCAGCCAATTTTTGCATTTTGTCAAACTCTCCTGAAGGTTCGGTGAGCAGCATGTCAAGTAAAATACCTTTCATGTCTGCGTCTCCATCTGACATAAGCTCCAAGTAACTTAAATCAATGTGTTTGTAGTTCTCCATATTGTCCTTACAATGTTTAAGATAATTTTTCAAATTTCAAAAATTCTAAGATTTTTATTTTTGGAAGTTTGTCCTTTTTATACCATAACTTTTACTTTCTGTCCTTCGCCATTGGGTAATAACCATTCGTCAATTTTTGCGATGGCTGCTGCCCAGTCGTCAACTGGTTTTACGATACAGTCTTGCATTCCGACTGTTTTAAATTTATCGCTATCTACCACGTCGGCGTGTGCAGTCATGGCAAGTATCGGGAGTACTTCCGGAGGAATTTTTAGTTCTTTGCGAATATATTCGGTGGCTTCATAGCCCTCCATGACGGGCATTTGTATATCCATCAGCACCAGTTTAAACTCATTTTCACGCAATACTTCGGTTGCCAGCAAGCCGTTTTCTGCGATAGTCACCTCAAATCTTTCTGTTCTCTCCAATTGTTTTCGGGTCACTAGCTGATTCATTTTATTATCCTCTGCCAGCAATATTTGGATTTTTTTGGTGCTGAGTTCTTCCAGTTCTTCTTCAATAACAATGGCTTGTGTGCCGTTATTAGTTTCAGTGAGGTGGTTGCCGTTTATCCCTATCAGGTCCGGGTTTATTTTTTTGTTAATTTTATTGATGGAATCTTCGTCGCCGGGTTCTAACAACACATCAAATGAGAATACAGAACCGGCATCAAGTTCACTGCTTACAGAAATATCACCATCCATCAATTCGATAATTCTCTTAACAATGGATAAGCCCAAACCTATACCCTCATAAAACTTCTTCTGCCCGTCTCTTACTCTGACGAATGGGTCAAATATAGTCGGCAGTTTATCTTCGGGTATGCCTATTCCGGTATCTTCTATTTGGAAGCCCAATCTTACCATTCCTTCCTCGTCTTCGGCGGGTACTATCATTTTTACGCCAATACACACTTCTCCTTTTTCCGTAAATTTGAAGGCATTGCTGACAATATTAATCAGTACTTGATTGAGTCGTTTTTCGTCACCTGCCACAAATCGGGGTACATTATCATCAATTTTGATATTGATAGCTACATCTTTTGCTGCCGAATACTGAATATTAATCAGGTTCATCAGGAGGTCGTGCAGGTCAAATGTTCCCTTTTCCAGCTTAATATTAAATTCAATTTTCTGAAGTTCGAGAATATCATTAATCATCTTGAGCAGATGCTGCGACGCGCTTTTGACCGAATCCAAATAGCCTATTTGCTCATTCGTCAGGTTCTCTCTTGGCAGCAAATCTATCAAACCCATAATGGCATTCATCGGGGTACGCATCTCGTGACTCACCATTGTGAGCAATTGACCTTTGAGTTGGTCTTTCTCATTTTCTTCACGAAGTCTTTCAGCCTCCAATTGCTCTGTAATATCTCTTATAATGCCATGATACTCAATTTCTCCTGAGTCGGTATCTACCAAATTTGCCGTAACTTTACACTTCCGTACAGTACTATCTTTTTGGCGAATATCAATTCGGTAATCCTTTGTAAACAGTTTTTCTTTGAGTTCTTTGGTGATAGCCAGACGTTGATTGTCATCATTGTACAATGCTCTGATATTGATTGATTTGATTTCCTCATCTGTATAACCAAATAAATCAAGTGTGGCTTGATTGTACTCCACAAATTCACCCTTTTGTGTTGTAATATAAATGGCATCTTTGGATTCCTCAAAGATCATCTTATAACGCGCCTGCGCTTTTTCCAATCTCCGATTAGTCCTGTTCCTTTCTATGGCATAGCGAAGGGTTTTTGCCAGATAATCCGAACTAAAATTGCCTTTCACCAGATAATCCTGCGCTCCTGCCTGCAAGGCGCGAATACCAAAATTGGTAT
The DNA here is from genome assembly GCA_937967535.1 of uncultured Saprospiraceae bacterium. Taxonomy (GTDB): domain Bacteria; phylum Bacteroidota; class Bacteroidia; order Chitinophagales; family Saprospiraceae; genus JAHDEO01. Next base: position 2,931 of record CALCMV010000192.1, on the reverse strand, counting down.
CCTCCATTCCGGTAAATACAATAACATTCGCTTTCGGATGAGCAGCCAACAGATTTTCGAGTGTCTCAAAGCCATTGCTATCCAGCAAGTTGAAATCCAACAATACAACGTCAAAAGTAGCACTGTCCAAGGCTTTTATCGCTCCTTCGAGTGTTTTTTCATTGACAATCACATTATCTTTAAGGTCTGATTCGCCGAGAAATATCTCTACCAAGCGAACATCTCCCGGATTATCTTCTACTAATAATATCCTAAACTGGGCGTTTTCGTGCATACTTTTCTCATTGTGTTGTTAAGTGCCTTTCGCATTATTTTCTACAAATCGTTACGTCACATTTCAATAAGAAACTTTATTTGCAATACTCAAAACCAGTTTTGATACAAATAGTGACAGGGAAAAATTCTAAATTTAGAAATTTTCACAAGCCAAAATTAAAATGTAACGGTTGAAATTTATACTCTATAAAAAGCAATTATGTTCGCCAAATAAATAAATTATCAATTTGGCAAAACAAAGAGTATAGCATAAAAAAATCACTTATACAACATTTAATATTGAAATTACTTATATGGGTAAAAAACAAATGTTGCTGCTTTTTCTTCGACAACGAACAAACAAATGAACTCAGACGGATCTTTATACACTCGTTTGAAAGGCTCTATTTTTTCACTATGAATGATGCTTTTTGTCACAAGTTCTTCAAGGGTCGAAATGTGATAGGACCAGGATGTACCCGACTGCTCTTTTGAAATCAATGGAATACCAATTTCTACGGATTTTTGGAGTGCAATGAATATCGGATAATTAGACACACCATTACTCATGGTGCTGTCTGCTATTTCGCAGAAAATAGCATTATATTTCTGCAATTCTTTCTCTAGGGTTTTCATTAATATAGACTTTTGTGACATGTTAGGTAGGTTGTAGAGGACTGGTCACTTAACAAATATACAATTTTGAGGCGAATTTTGCAACAAAATATTGTTTATTTTTTAAAATATATAAGACGAGAGGCTTGAATGACGGTTAAGAGCCTGTTTAATTTTTTCAAACTGATAATCAATGTTAGGCAAACTTAGACGGCTATCTTTTAAAACATGCTCTCTCATCTCAAGTCTCAAGTCTCAAATCTCTCATCTCAAATCTCTCATCTCAAGTCTCAAATCTCTCATCTCAAGTCTCAAATCTCTCATCTCAAGTCTCAAATCTCTCGTCTCAAGTCTCTCGTCTCAAGTCTCTCGTCTCAAGTCTCAAATCTCTCGTCTCAAGTCTCAAATCTCTCGTCTCAAGTCTCAAATCTCTCGCCTCAAGTTTTTTTAGAAAGTAAGACAACATTTTCTATATGATGTGTATGCGGGAACATATCAACAGCTTGTATCTTATCCACTTTATACATGTGCTTCATCAGTGCCAAATCACGCGCTTGGGTAGCCGGATTGCAACTCACATAAATGAGTCGTGGTGCAGCCAATTCCAATAAAATATTGACCACCTTTTCGTGCATACCTGCGCGTGGCGGGTCGGTGATAACGAGGTCCGGTTTGCCATGTTTTTCGGCAAAAGACTCGGACAAAATATCGCGCACCAAGCCTGCGTAAAACGATGTATTGGTCAATCCATTGAGTTCGGCATTGAGTTTGGCATCCTCTATTGCAGCTTCTATTTCTTCGATTCCTGTGACATGTCCGCAGTCTTTTGCCACAAAACCCGCAATACTTCCGATGCCTGTATAGAGGTCATACACATTTTCTGTACCGTCAAATTCTGCAAAATCAACAACCACTTGGTACAGTGCAAGTGCTTGTGGTGTATTGGTTTGGAAAAATGATTTTGCGCCGATTCGGAAGCGAACATGACCGAGTTGTTCGTGTATATAAGGTAGCCCACTGTGACATTTTACGTCTTGGTCGAATATCGTATTATTTTTTTTCTCATTGATGACATACATCAGCGAAGTAAGCTCAGGAAATTTGGCGCGAATATGGTCGAGCAATGCCATTCGTTTTTCTAGGTCTTCGTAGAAAAAACCGATAATAACCATGACCTCTCCCGTCGTGGTGGTTCGCACAAACATTTGCCGCAAAAAACCAACTTGTCGTTTGATGTCGAAAAAAGTGTAATTATTCTCGAGTGCAAATTTGCGGACTTCATTTCGCACAGCATTGGAAGGCTCGGCTTGGAGGTGGCAGTGTTCGATGTCCACGATTTTGTCGAAAGCACGCGGACGGTGAAAACCTACCGCATTGAAACTTTCCGGCTCTACGCCCGCATCAATTTCTTCCCGTGTAAGCCACTTTTTATTGGAGCAGGTAAATTCGAGTTTGTTGCGATAATATTGTGTTTGTTGGGCAGGCATAATGGGCGGAATTTCGGGAATATCCAACTTGCCGATGCGCGTGAGCGCATTTTTTACTTCCAACCATTTATGGTGCAATTGTGCCTTGTAATCAAGGTGTTGCCATTTGCACCCGCCACACACTCCGAAGTGTTTGCAGAAAGGCTCCACCCTATCCGGCGAGGCTTGGCGCATTTCACGCATAAAGCCTTCATAATAGTCTTTTCGTTTGCGATAAACATTGACATCTACCACGTCTCCGGGTACAGCATCTTTTACAAATACTACGCGATTTTCGTACCTGCCTATCGAAAAACCCTTATCCGCCACACCTTCTATCAAGACGTTTTCCAGTATGATTTCTTTCTTTTTCTTTTTTGCCACTTTTATTTAGTGATTAATAGAGGTGTTCATAAATAAGAAAAGGTTTTCCACCCCCCAACCCCCTCCAAAGGGCAGGGCTGTTAAGTTCTAATTGTCCAAATAAAAGGTAAACTTTTTTCAAAAAAATTGTAAACCCATACTAAGTTCATTGATATTGTGGAAAAATAAAGTTTTATGAATCTAATGACGATTTTAGAAGAAGGTGTAAAAG
>CALCMV010000191.1 GCA_937967535.1 uncultured Saprospiraceae bacterium | reverse complement strand
TTAAAAAATTAATGGCTGACCTAAAAGAACTAAAAGCCCTCAAAACAAAACGAGAAAATCTAAAAGTCAGCACATCCTCCTAATCAGCATTTTTATTATCTCGGAGTTAACGGAATCTACATTTATCTTGTAGTTCCTCTGGCAGTTGTTCTATAATATTTAGAATGTCATCTACATATGCCGCGTTCCTAACAAAAAAAACCTGTTGACCACAAGCCAACAGGTTTTTTTTATTTCTTAACAATCTGAAAATCAATCAATTCGCACACTTACCCGGTTTAAAGTTCGTCACTCCTGCTTTCTCTGCATAGCACGGATTATCGTAGGTTTTACCGTCACAGCCGCAGACAGGGCGATAGACTTTTACACAAGCTTGGGCAGGATTTATTTTGCTCTCGTCTATACAACCTTCCGGTGCTTTTTCTTGCACACAATCTCCTTTCTCCCATTGCGTGACACCCGCTTTTTTCGCTTCACAAGAATTGGAATACACCTTACCGTCACAACCACAAACGGGGTTATAATCTCTCGCACAAGGCATATCCGGGCGAATTTTACTTTCATCTATACAAGTCGCTTTACCTTGACATCTGCCTTTTTCCCATGAAATCAACCCTGCATTTTCGGCTTCACAGGCATTGCCGTAGGTCTTGCCGTTGCAACCACATACGGGTTGGTAAATCTCCGCACAGCCGTAATCTTTTCTGATTTTACTTTCGTCAATACAAGCGACTTTTTTGTTAGACGAATCACATTCCCCCTCTGTCCAAGAGGTGAGTCCGGCATTTTCGGCTTCGCAGGCATTACCATAAGTTTTGCCATCGCAACCACATACCGGTTGATACACCATAGCGCACATCGCATCAGGATTTATTTTACTTTCGTCGATACAAGCACCGCCGGAAGTCGTTGTTTTGGTAGGGACACAACTCATGGTCATCATTAACATGAGCGTGAAACAGGTCATTAAAAGTGTGAAATATCGCATAATCATTTTATAATGTATAATTGATAATGTAAATTAATAATTTGTTTGTTTTTTTATTGATAAAAAATTGGTTCTTAGTTATTTTTCTTTTCTGAAAACGTTCTAATAACAAAACAATAAACGTTAAGTGGTTGGACTGAACTAAGCAACACTTTTATTTATGATAATTCATTGAAAATGAATTATTTATTTAAACTTAAACTTTCCCGACAACTGTACGGGATAAACTTGTACTTCCACTTATTATTCTCCTAATAATCAACAATTATACCACTACAATACAATTATACAATCCCTCCGCCGTTCTTCATTATCGATTAGGTATGACGATTTAAATAAATGTACATTCTCCATTATAAAAAAAGACTTGTTTTTACTTAAATTTGCATTTGAATCATTTGTATGCCATCCGATTGATGGCTTTGCACTTCACGAATCAATAACCATGCGTACAACTCATTATATTATACTAATATTGGCTTTAATGGCTTTGGCTGCTGCTTGCAGCGAAACCACCACCAAAGACATCCAAAAAGACGTACAGGGCAAATGGGAATTATACGCTGCTCAACGCGATGGTAAAGATATTGCAACACTGGAAGGAACGTATTTCAACTTTGTAGGTGATACCTTGGTCAGCAACTTTCCGATTGCTCCCAAAATTCCTTACACTGTCCCCATCAAAGTCACGAGCAATACCATTACCAACCTCGCACAAGATGTCGTATTTATAGTAGAGCCGGAAAATTATGCCGATACGCTACACCTTTCCACCATGTTTAGGGGCAATGGTTTTGATTTGATGTTGAGGCGAGTAACGAGTAGCGAGTATTGAGTCGTTCAAATCTTGATACTCGACACTCGATACTTGATACTCGATACTCGCTACTTCAAAGCCTCGCTTTCAAATATTTTAATGCAATTTTATTTGCTTCCGTAGCGGCAGTTTCTACGTAGCGTTCGCTACTTGGATTGGCAAAAGCATGGTCGGCATCGAAGGAATGGGAGATAAATTCCTTGCCCGTAGCCTTCATCACCGAGCCAAATTTCTTCGCCACTTCCGGTGTAATCCATTGGTCTTTATCTGCCCAAATACCGAGTACATCAGTGTCAAGCGTAGCAAGTTGCTTGGCATTGTTGACGGGCATGCCGTAGTAAATCACGCAGGCATCTGCCTGTTTGCCCGCGAGCAAAGCACTTTTCAGCGACCAGCCACCACCAAAACACCAACCGACCGTTCCTATTTTTGCATTTTCGCCTACCATGTCAAGCGCACCTTTTACGATGGCTTCGGCGCGGTCTTCGCTCACTGCTTTCATAAAGCGCGAGGCATCGTCCGGATTGTCAGCTATATTGCCGTCGTAGAGGTCGAGTGCCATTACGTTTACACCTTCGAGGGCTTCGGCATAGCGTTCTGCCTCTTGCTTGATGTGGTCGTTTAAGCCCCACCATTCGTGTATCACAAACAAGTATTTGTCCGAGTCCGTCTTTGATGCGACCATATACGCACTCCCCTCTTTGCCATCCGGCGTAGGGAATTTAGTCATTTTATTCGACAGATTCGCATTGATGTTTTTGGGCGATTCATGCGCCTCTTTAAAGGATTTTTCATCGCTAAAATCACTCATGTCTTTGGCAGTCTTATCTGAATTGCCACCACAACCTATTGTAAATGAAATAATTAGCGTGAATAATGTTATTGAAATGAATTTGTTAAGCATAAATTTATTAATTGTTTAATGTTGCGAAGTTAGTGAAAAATGCCTTACTTGCATAACGATTCCCTAATGACTGCTTTGGCTGTCAAGTAAATAAAAAATCAAATTCTAAATTCTTGTTAATCAACTTATTGCAAATGAAATATATTTATCTGACAGCTAAGGCAGTCATTACAATTCGCATGAAATATCTCCTCATTTTTTCCTGCCTAATGATTTTCGCTTGCGGTATTCCAACCTCAAAAAAGACATCAGAACCCATCAATAAAATAAACGCCTCATACCGCACGCCCGACATCCAAGCCAACCGCTACAATGTCGCTTTTCTCATCATGGATGGCGTGTATAATACCGAACTTACTGCCCCTTATGATATATTCCAACACACCATTTTTCGCGAAGGCATCAAAGCAATGAATACCTTTATGGTGGCGAATACGCTTGACCCGATTACCAGTTTTGAGGGTATTCGTATGCTGCCCGATTATAATTATTTGACGGATAAATTGCCCCCTATCGACATCCTCGTAGTACCGAGTGCCGAACACCATCTCGACACCGATTTGGAGGATGAAAAAATGATTAATTTCGTCCGCAAAACCGCCGAAAACGCGCTCTACGTCACCTCACATTGCGATGGCGCATTTGTACTTGCAAAGGCAGGTTTGCTCGATGGTGTAGAATCCACGACTTTCCCAAGCGACATCCCTGCCTACCGCAAAATGTTTCCCCAACTCACCGTCCACGAAAACGTCCTGTTTGTACACGATGGCAAGTATATCACCTCCGCAGGTGGCGCGAAGTCCTTTGAAGCGTCCTTATATTTGTGTGAAGTTTTATACGGAAAAAAGATTGCTCAACGCCTCGCGAAAGGTTTGGTCATTGATTGGAACTTAGACGAAGTACCACATAAGATTTTCGATTAAGTGATTTTTGATTTTTGATTGATTTTCAGGATAAAAAGCATTGATAATTACACGTAATCAAAAATCTAAAATCTAAAATCATTAAATTATTTTTCATGTTAATTAGAAGAAAGCAAACCACCTCCACCCTCCTAATGATACGCCCAGCCGCCTTCGGTTACAACCCCGAAACCGCAGCCAACAACGCCTTCCAACAATCTGAAGGTGCAGAAAATACCGAAGCCATTCAGACACAAGCATTAGCAGAATTTGATGCTTTTGTAGAAAAATTGCGTGAAGTAGGCATCAATGTAGTCGTGGTCGAAGATACCCTCGACCCACTCACCCCCGATGCTATATTTCCCAACAACTGGATTTCATTTCACAGCAATGGAATGGTCGTCACCTACCCCATGTTTTCACCGATACGAAGGCACGAGCGACGTGGTGATGTCTTCAATATTTTGGCAAAAGATTTCGACATTCGTAATCGCGAGGATTTCAGTGGCAATGAGGCACAAAATAGATTTTTGGAAGGCACGGGCAGCATCGTATTTGACCACCTCAATCGTGTAGCCTATGCCTGCCTGAGTCCGCGTACTGATGCGGATTTATTCGAAGAATTTTGCGAATGGGCGGATTACGAAAAAGTTCAATTCCATGCTACGGATGCAAGCGGACAAGACATCTACCACACCAATGTCATGATGGCAATGGGCGATGATTTTGTCGTGATTTGCATGGATACCATTCGCGAAGAGCAAGAAAAAGCACAATTAGAATATTATTTTCGGGAAACAGAAAAAGAAATCATCAATATCTCACTCCAACAAATGAATAAATTTGTGGGAAATATGCTGCAAGTTGAAAATCACGAAGGAAAAACGTATCTTGTCATGTCCGAACAAGCATTTAAGTCCCTCTTGCCTGAACAAATCTCTCACATTGAACGTCATACAACTATACTTCACAGCCCATTATATACCATCGAAAAATATGGTGGAGGTAGTGCGCGTTGTATGATAGCGGAGGTTTTCCTTCCGAAAAAAACGTAACACAGACATTCCTGTCTGTACTGAATGAAGAGCAGATAAAAATGCCTATTTTACAGTGTAGTAAACTTAAAAAATAAAAATGTTGAGTAATCAAAAAAATACCATCATCCACTCCTTGATATTCGCATTAATGTTGGTCTTATGCGGCTGCCCACCTGCACCGGACGACACTCCACCACCACCGCCCCCACCACCCGTTGACCCCTCGGTGGATAGAGGTGTCATGCCCGAAATCGAACTCCAAATCAACAACACCGCTTCTACGAGCGATGATTATATTAATGATATTGTCCCTTGTCGTTTGCGGGTCGTCAATCAGTTGGACTTCGTTACAGACATACAGGTGAGCCTCGAAAATGTCGCTACCGAACTCGGTGTACCGGTACTATTTTCCTACACAACAAGCTCCTCGCAATCCGGCTTTATCACCTTGCTCATACCTGCCAATGGCGAGTGGGCTGACCTATACATTCGTCCGAATGACAATATACAAAGTCAACGTGATAAGGATGTTATCATACAAACGACCCTTCGCCGTCCCAACCCTGTAGGCGGACCGCGAGCCGGCACGATTCTCGGCAGAAAGGCGATGATGATTAGCGATTCACCGCCCGATTTTGCTCCCGCCAATATCGAATTACAAATCAACAACAACGCAAGTTCCGCAGACGATTACCTCACTTGGTCGCCCATGCCCTGCCGTATCCGACAAGTCGAAGGCAGTGCGCCACTCACCGTCAATCTCCGCAATTTCGCAAGCGCAGAGGGACGTGTATTGTTTGCGCGAGGCAGCACACTCGCCCCACATACCAGCACCGCTACCGACCCCACACTCACCAATATCACCCTTCCGGCGGATGGTACTTGGGTTGATTTTTATATGGCAGGACAGTTTGGCAGACCGAGCATAGATGACAAAGATGCCATCATAGAAATTACGGATAATACCGGTCAGTTGTACGGGCGCGAAGCCCTCATGGTACGCATCCGAAAAAACGCCAACACTCTCCAAACCGACGAGCGCGACCGCTTCCTTGATGCCCTCCTTACCCTCAATCAGACCTTCGATATGTACGAAATTTTCAATGAAATACATCGGCTCGGCATCCGCGAAGCGCATTTTGGACCTGCATTTAGTCCCTGGCATCGGGCATTTTTATTGGATTTAGAACGTCAGTTGCAAGCCATTGACCCTGCGGTGACGCTACCCTATTGGCGATTCGACCAAGCTGCACCCAATGTATTTAGTCCCGATTTTATGGGTGGTTTTTCCAATACGGGCGTACCCTCTTTTTCGGCATCTAATCCACTGGCAATCTGGCGAATAGAAAATATGTCGGGCATTATCCGCGACCCCATTTTCACACCTAATGATGTCCCTGACATCATCAGTGAATTTGCCACCCTCAACATCAGCAATCAATACGATGCCTTCAATTTGGGGCTTGAATCCGGTCCGCACAATCGCGCTCACGGACTCGTTGCCGGACCCACAGGCTGGATAGGCACGATACCCACAGCAGTACGCGACCCTTTATTTTTCCTACTCCACGCCAATGTTGATAGACTCTGGGCAAAATGGCAATGGGTCAACAATCGCTTCGACCCCAATTCCGCCTCCACTTTCTCCCCGCAAGGCGAATTTCCGACAGGTGCATTTGCGGAGTTCCACATCGGACACTACCTCAATGACGCTGCCTGGCCCTGGAATGAAGTCACAGGAGACGGCGGTGCCGAACCCGACCAACGCCCCACTGCTGCCCCCGGTGCTATGCTCGAACCCCTTTATGGCTTCGAGGAGTCACCACCGCTTTCCCCTCAGATTCGTGATTTAATTGATTATCAGAGTATTCGCAGTAAAAATACCGTTAATCCGGGCATGGGCTTTGCCTATGATGATACGCCTTTCTGAATGATTCGTAACACAGACATTCTTGTCTGTTTTTCACACAGCACAGACAGGAATGTCTGTGTTACGTTAAAATATTTATCTGTGAAAAAAATAATAAAAATATACGTCCTGTTTGCTTTCTTATTAATGGGAAATGTAACATTCGCCCAAACCACAAAAGAAGCCTATATCGCTCAATTGGAAGCCTATAAAAAGTCGGCGGATGCAGGTTTAGCCACCTTTTTTGACCCTTCCAAACCTACGGGCGAACGCATTTTAGCTGTTGAGCGTATTGACCAATTTCAGGATAAAGAGCAGGCAAAACGCGCACTTGCTATCGTTATGGATTCCAACGAGCCGGACAGATTACGGGCAGCAGCGATATTCAAAGTGCGCCATATGATTCATCATATGGAAGAACCGCGCAAAAAGATATTGCGACAAATAGAGCAGTCATACGCGCCACCACATTTCCGCGAAGCGGCGATTGATGTCATGCAAATGTATCTTTTCAAAACCGCCACACCGGAAGAGGAGCGAGAAATTGTGCTGGATATTTTTCGGAAAGTAGCCACCACCGATGCCAAGCCCGAATTTCGCGAACGCGCCATGTACACCCTCATCAATTATGGCGATGCAGAGGCACGACGCATACTCGGCTACGGATTGCGCGACCCTTCGGAAGCAGTCATTGCACCGGATAAGGCGATTACTTTATTATCAGGCGTAGTGAATGATTCGGATTATTATTACGAGTTGATTTTCAATGTATTAAAAAATCCGCCAAACTATGAAGCGCAGTTGGCAGCTATGCGGGCTTTAGGAAATTACTTACCTGCACAAGGAGCTATCGCAAAAGTTTTACAAGACAAAGCAGCCGGAACAGAACTACGAATCGCCGCACTCGCACACCTCAATGCCACGATGAATGAGGATTTTTTAGCTCTTATAAAATCCGTCATTACCGACGAAAAAGCCCCCGAAGAATTGAGAATCCGTTGCTTACAATCGCAATATTATCGTGAAGTGAAGCGACAAAGAGACGACCCAAAAATCGAAGCCGCCCCAAGTCCGCAATTTGAAAAAGTCATTGATAAAGTGATTGAAAGTCCAAGTGAAGGCGTGAAAAAAGAGGCGCAGAAATGTAATAAGAGATTACGGAAACAATAAAATTATCCGCCAAATCGTAGGGACAGGGCATGCCCTGTCCCTACGATTTGGCGGATAAT
>CALCMV010000190.1 GCA_937967535.1 uncultured Saprospiraceae bacterium | reverse complement strand
AAACCGGCTTATATCCGAAATTTATATATAAGGATGCTATTTCGACCAAAGTAAAAGTGCATTGAATTCGAGTTCGGCTTGCTCTCCGTTCATTTCGGCGGGTGTATAAATGATGTAGCGTATTTTTCGATGAATGATTTTCTCTGCTTTTTCGACCAGTTGGATAAGATAAATCTTATCTACATTGCCTACGAATACCAAGTCGATAATTTTGCTATCAAGTCCTTTGGCAAACTCGCCTGTAAGATACACACTGTCCAAATCGCCCAATCGCTTGACGATATTTTCGATGATGTGATTGATACCCACGTACTTCAACACGATGCTGTTGATTTCGTCGTAAAGCGGATGTTTAGTATTCGCGCGAAAGATTTTCTTATTGCCTTGTGGTGCAGCTTTGAGTAGTCCTGCTGCTTCGAGGCGATTGAGCTCGACACGAATGGCATTGGTAGATTCGCCAAATTCACTTTCCAGATTTCGCAAATAGGCAGTCGTGTTGCTGTTAAGGAAAAATTTGAGTAGTAGCTTAATGCGTGTCTTGGAAGAAATGAGGGTTTCGAGCATATTGGAACGGTTTGGCTTTTTAACCACTTTGTGGTTCAGTCATTCAAAAAAAGGGGCAACATTGTCACCCCTTCAAAATATTTATAAACAACCCTTTTATGTAATTTGAGTAACAAAATTACTCAAAAAAGATGTTGTTGTCAAGTTTTTGTATGAATTTTAACTAAAGAATAATGCCCAATTCCCATTCGGTGAGGCGGTAAAAATCAATCTCCGGCGGATACACCAAAAAGTGCCTTTTAATTTCCTCCATTTTCAAAATGCGTTTCAAAAGTCGTAATCTTCCTACAAACGCAGCTCTTTCTTCCGCCAAAATATTTCTATTCAATCCGGTAATCTGTACAAAATTTTCGGCAGCTTCATCTTCGGGTGCATAACTGACGATAATGGTGTTGTTTGTTTCATCTTCTTTGTACCAAATGCGTTCCGTGATAGTCGGGTCGGTTGGGTGCAAGATAGGTTCTTTCCATTGCGCTCGTTTTTCTACTACATTGGTTGTGTAGTAAATCGCAAACCAATTGTGATAACCGTCCTCACCTGTTTGCAATAGTTTTTGAGGTTTAAAATGGTCAATATTTGGTGTTTCACTCTTGAAATGTTTGTCTGTATAAGCACAAAAACCGCCTTGTTCTTTCACAAGAATTTCGCGCAATTTGCGATTATCTCTGCCTTTTTTGTAGGTCAGATTTTGTTGCAATACTTCCGAGTTTTTCGGTTTTTGGATGTGTCTCATTTTGGTAAAAAAAAGTGGTTCTTTGACAATTCGGGTGGTAAAATTATTTCTTTTTATTTTTGGTGTAAAAAATAGATATAACTCGCTGATTATAAACCTATAAGGTTTTGAAAACCTTATAGGTTTGGGGCAGAGTTCTATTTCAAAAAGTATTACCACCCAAATTGTCAAAGAACCGTTTTTGTTATGCATTTCGTTTACATTTTATATTCAAAAAAGCTGAATCGTTACTATATCGGTGAAACTCACGATGTTTCACTTCGCTTGGAACGACATAATTCTGACTATTATGACAACAAGTGGACAGCAAAAGGAAAGCCTTGGACATTAGTACTTGTAATGTCTTGTTTGAATCGAAGTCATGCAATTTCTGTGGAAAAGCATATTAAGCGTATGAAAAGCAAAATATATATTGAGAACCTACTGAAATATGAGGAGATGCGCTTAAAACTTATCCAAAAATATAGCTCCACGCCGGACTGTTAATCCGTATGCCGATAGCTATCGGCATAGGTTCAAGTCCTAGTGGGGGCGCACGAAGCTCTGTAAGTCATTGATTTACAGGGTTTTTTCATTTTATGGTGTCGAATTTGTTACTTTTCCTTCTTGTAAATTATACCTCCCTTTATTCCTGTTGATTAATTAGGCAACTATTCTTACCTTTGTAAAAACTCATTATGCCGACCATACACAAAATTGACTCCATTAAAATTATGATATATTTTGACGACCACCTGCCACCTCATTTTCACGCAGAATACAACGAATTTGAGGAGTTGTTTGTGATTAGAACCCTTGCGACATTACGGGGGAAATTGCCCAACAGACAGCATAAAAAGGTCGTTGAATGGGCATCTGACAATCAAGATTATCTCATGCTGAAATGGAATCAGTTTAATCCGGGAAGTTAATATGAAAGGACTAAGAAGCATACCAAAAGTATTAAAAATCAATGAAATAGGTGAGTTTACGGTTTCCTGTTTGTTCAATAACGGTGAATCGCGTATCATCAATTTCAAGGAATTTTACCGTAAGAAAAACATCACAGACGCGCACCCTGCATACAAGTTGATGCAAGACCCGGCAGCGTTCCAACAAGTAGAAATTATCGGTAATACATTAGGTTGGAAAAATACAGGCATCCACGCAGAAAACTACGAGGGAGAGACTGAATTTTACTCTTATGATGTTGACCCGATTGTATTGTTTGAGCATAGTGTGCCGGATGAATCTCGTAATTTGAGTATTGGCAGCATCATTAAATCTGCCAGAAAAGCCGCAGGGATGACCCAACAGGAATTAGCCGAGAAAAGCGGTACATCCAAGCATTATATTTCTCGTTTGGAAAATAATAAATCCGACATCGAACTACTGACCTTGAAGAAGATTATTGAAGCTGGTCTGGATAAGACATTGACGATACAGATTGCTTGATAATAATTTTTATTATGATAATATCGTCACTTATTTTCTTACCGATAGTTCACGGAAATATTGTTTTCATTTTGGGTTCACGATTTACACTTTTTGCACGGGTATTGGTGTAGAAAGTGTAAAAAGTGAGGGTAGATAAAAAAGTTTTTTCTGTAATGTGTCCTGACTTGCCAATGACGTTTTGGTGTTTATTGACGTTTTTATTGACAAGTAACACGATTATTTCACAGAAATCTGTCAATAAAAATTTAGCCTATCTTGCTGATTAACAGCATTTTAAATAAACTTCACCTAAAAAATGGTCTATTTTAATCAAATTTTATTGACATATTGCCGTTTATTTCACAAGAATCTGTCAATAAAATATCTCGTTCCTTTTTTCTCACCTTCTTTAGAAATTTCACCTTCTTCAGCCAAATTTTCAAGCTGCCGTCTGACAGAACGTAAAGGTATTTCCTCACCTATTCTTTTGTGAATTTCTCCGATAGCACTTTTCCCATATATTTTCAAATCCTCATAAATCAAGGCTCTCAAACGATGCGGTTCAATATTTTTCAAATCCGTTAATCCTTTGAAATCGTGGTTTTTTAAGACTTCGGGAGCTACATAATAAGGCGTTCCTTTTGTTTTTCCTTTTTGTTTGACAAGTTCTGAATCAATCAATCTGCCCAACCAATTTCTAATACTGCTACGGTGTTACGTTAAGGGTCTTACAATTTTTCCTTACCTTTGACTGTATTAAAAATCAGCACAAACTATGTTAAAATACAGTCAACTACTCATACTTATTTTCTTTCAAATATGTGCTTTCCAAGTTACCGCACAAATCGAACTGCCCGACGATTTTTTCGAGATAGTCGTCAGTAGTGGATGGGATGTGCCTTTGGGTTTTGAAGTGGATGAAACGGGGCAAATGTACGTATGGGAAAAACCCGGACGTGTACATGTAGTGGATACCAACGGGGTGAAACTTTCCGAGCCTTTGTTGGATATTCGGGAAGAAGTGGCGAATTATATTGACTTGGGTTTGTTGGGCTTTGTGCTTGACCCGAATTTTCGGACCAATGGTTATTTTTATACCTTGTATATTGTTGACGGTCATCATCTTAGAAATTTCGGAACAGCAGGATATGACCCCAATGTCAGCACCGAAAATGTAGCCACAATTGGTCGCGTGACCCGCTTTCAGGCAGATGCAGCGACCAATTTTACGAGCCTCGTACCGGATAGCCGCAAGGTCTTGATTGGTGAAAGTATGAGTACCGGAATTCCGATAATGCACCAATCACACTCTTTGGGTACATTGCTATTTGGGACAGACGGCACACTCTTGGTTTCGACGGGCGATGGCACAACATTTTTCGGACATTATACCGGCACCGCCAATGCACAAGACCCCGAACACGACAGCTATGCCATACAAGGTTTGGCAGACGGCATCCTCAAGCCAAAGGAAGACATTGGCGCGTATCGCTCACAACTCATTGATTCTCACAATGGTAAAATCTTACGCATCCATCCCGAAACCGGAGATGGCGTACCAAGCAATCCGTTTTTTGATGCCGATGCGCCACGCGCAGCACGCTCGCGTGTATGGGCATTGGGCTTGCGGAATCCTTATAGAATGACGCTCAGACCGGAGACGGGCAGCCACTCCGAAGCCGATGCCAATCCGGGTATTTTGTACATTGGCGATGTAGGGCGAGGAAGTTGGGAAGAAGTCAATGTGGCGACGGAAGGCGGACAAAATTTTGGTTGGCCCCTCTACGAAGGTATGAATCATGATTGGGATTTTTTTAATGTAAAAATCCAAAATCAAGACGTGCCAAATCCGCTTTACGATGGTAGCACATGTACCGATGCGTTTGTTGATTTTCAAGACCTTATCATACAAGCCACGCTCAATGACGCGCTTTTTCCGAATCCTTGCGACAATAATCAATTCATTCCCGACAGTGATTATTTGTTTGTACATCAACGCCCCTCGCTGACCTACAATAATGCCAATAATAATTATATCCCAACCAGTACTTTTGTTCCCCTTTATGATGATACGGGCAATGCTTTTGAAATGAACGTATTGACGGACGACTCGCCCGTTGAATCGGATACTTTTGCGGGTATTTCGAGTATTGCAGGGGAATTTTATCTGCAAGATGAATTTCCGCAAGAATACCAAAATGCCCTATATATGGTAGATTATAATGGCTGGATAAAACGTTTTTATTATAATGAAAATCAAGAACTTACGCGAGTTGAGCCTTTTGCCGAAAACGGAGGTTTTATCTTAGACCTTGGCGTGAATCCCAATGATGGTTGTTTATATTATTTTCGTTTTCAAGATGATAATATGTATAAAATCTGCTACGGTGGCAATCCGCCGCCCGTTGCGTTAGCAGAGGCAAATGTCTACTACGGCGCGAGTCCTTTGACGGTCAATTTTGACGCTTCGGCTTCTTTCGACCCGAATGGTTTGCCGCTAAGTTTCTCTTGGAATTTTGATGATGGTACGGCAAGTGAAGGCATGAATGTGAGCCATGAATTTGTTGTGCCGGATGGCAGTCCTTTTAGTTTTAATGTCGAATTGACGGTCACAGACAGCTTGGGTGCAGTGGGTACAGATGCCTTTATTATTTCCTTGAATAATACACCGCCGCAAGTGAATATTACGAGTTTTGAAGATGGCGACACTTATCCGGTTAGTGGCACTACCTTACTCTCGCTTGTCGCCAAAGTTACTGATAATGAGCATGTTAATAGCGAATTGGCTTATGAATGGCAAAACATTCTTCACCATAATAATCACGCACACGCCGACCCGATTAACACCACACCACAAACGAGTGCGCTGATTTCTCCTTTGGGCTGTTTGGATGAGGATTATTATTATGAAATCAGATTAAGGGTCACAGACCCGGCAGGGCTTTCGGGTGAGGATAGCGGTTTTTTGTTTCCGAATTGTAATCCACCCTTTTTTGAAATGGACAATATTTCGGCACTAGCCGATGATGAAAAAAATACGATAAATTGGTCTACACTTACAGAAAATGGTACGGCGCGTTTTGAACTTCATCGCTCAAGTGGAGATTTTAATTTTGTGAGTATCGGCGAAATATCGGCTATCGGCGTTTCGGATATTCTCACGAATTATCAATTTCTTGATACGCAGCCACTTATTGGTGTCAATGCCTATCGCTTGCAAGCATTTGATAATGATGGTAATTATGAATTTTCAAAAATTGTATTTACTGAATTTCCCGGCTTGCCTGCACTCCAGCTCTACCCCAATCCTACGCAGGATTTGGTGACACTTCATTTTGCAGATGTGGAAGATACAGCTACTTTTTCATTGTACAATTATTTGGGGCAAAAAGTCTATCAATCGGATTGGTTGGCAGATGGTGAGGTGGAGTTTACCTTGTCTGTTGCGAATTTTTCACCCGGTATTTATGTGTATTTGTTGGATGATAAAAAAGAGACGAAAACAGGGAAATTGATTATTCAATAAATGATAAAAAGAAAGTTAGGCTAGCCGTTTAAGTTTGCTTGCGAGATAGTACTCGTCTGACGAAGGTTTTTGTGAAATGTAGTGATTTATCTCATAAAATATTCGCATTGAATAAAGGGATTCGTCTGACGAGTATTCGCTTTAGGCAAAGTTAAATG